>JAYVYF010000061.1:0-5698 GCA_043784585.1 Burkholderiales bacterium | reverse complement strand
AGTGCCTTGATTGGCACTCCCTACGGCGTCGATTTAAGCGGCAGTCTGCTGTTTCTCGAAGAAATCAGCGAGGCACCGTACCGTGTGGATCGAATGCTTACTCAATTGTCGCAAAGTGGTGGCCTTAAAAAAGTGGTTGGTACGATGCTGGGTGTGTTTCAAAAATGCGTAGCACCGGAAGGCGAAGCCTCACTCACGCTTGCTGAAGTCCTTGACGATCACTTTGCCCATCGCGCCGTGCCATCTGTATACGGTTACTCGTTTGGGCACATCGCACAGCAATTCACCATTCCCGTCGGGCTGAGGGCGCGCTTGGACACGTCGAATGCTAGCCTTACGTTGCTGGAATCGCCAGTGACCTAAAACGCGAGACAGGTATGCAACTTGCAAATGATAAATGCGGTAGCGGTTATGCAGACAGCCGCAATGCGCAAAATCTGAAGAGGTAATCTGTCGGGTTAAAATCCGCGCATGCAAAATTTTTGGATTGCCTCAGGCTTCGACACTCTCGTTAAAAATGATCACGGCTGGTTGCGGGTCACGCCGGATTATTTAAGATTTATTCTGGCGCGCGCCGAGCTGGCTCCGATTGCTGAATCGGGTCCCCGCGAACTTGCTCTGCATGCGCTGTTAATCGATGATCCGCTGCGCAAAATTTCACCCAATGAGTTGGTCGCGATAGAGGACGTTGACGCGCGTGGTAATTACGTTTATTTTTTGAAGCTGCGCAAAGCGTTGCTGGACGCCGTCACGTTGGAGCGGTTTTATTTGCAGTCTTTTCGTAGAGGCACTATTGATTTACCGCCGATTTTTCTGGAGCTTGCCGCGCAGGCGATTGTGCGTGGCTTGCTGGACGGCATTGACGATGCGTACGAAGTTCGCGCGGGTGAAATGTTTTTTCGCCGGCAACGGATTTCGATTGAAGGGGGACAAGTCCTCGCCGCAGATGCAGAGACGATCCAGATGTTCGCCGAGACCGGTGGTTTTGGCAGCGTCGGCAGACTGATTGCGCAGCAGGGCACGGCCCTGGCAAGTGTCAACATGGATGTCATGTCGCACGAAAATGCGCAGCTCTACTGGCTACGTGAAAATCGTTATTCGTACCTGCTCGATCTGACCTTTGGACGGGCTGGAGAGCAAGCACTGGCGAGGCTCCTCGGGCGATGGGTCAAACATTTTTTAGGCGTGGGTGTCAGCGTTGAAACGTTGCCCAACATAGAAGATGGCGCCTGGCGATGGCATGTCGGGCTCGATGCAGAATCGACGCTTATTCTGAATGATTTGTATGAAAATAATGACGTTGATGAAGCACGACTGAAACGTTTAATTTCATTATTTCGCCTGCGCTTTGATAATGCAGCGGAGATGCGCGCCGATGTGGCGGGCAAACCAGTGTATCTTGCAATAGCGATCACCGAAGATAATGTGCTGAAGTTGAAGCCACAGAATTTGTTGATTAATCTACCGTTGAAAAATAACAGCTAACATACGGTCGATACGTGTTCCAATTTGAATTTTAATTTTGTTTTTGAAGGCAATTTCATGAGTACCCAATCTGATCACCCCGCCGTACAAATGTTGCGCAGTGAAATCGAAATCATGATGGCGGATCGAGAAGCACTGTTGCGCGTGGCTGGTGCAGCTGCAAAATTCGTTGAGAACATGAATATGACCAAGCTGCCGGTGTCGTCAATTCCGCTGGCGCAGGCAATTTCAAGTGCGGTAAATGCCCTGTCAGAGGACTCGCTTCGAGATGCTTTGGAGAGTTTGCAGGGCCGTTAGCATTGGTCGTCGCCACGAATATAGCGCGCGGGGACCGAGTCTAAATCGGGGTGGAGGCCTTGATCAGGCAATGCAATTTTTCAGCAACGATTGCGTGCAGTGATGTCACAAAAAATGCTGGTAAAAAAGCGTACCGCATGCTTGCGGTTTGAATTTGCTCTGGGTTTGGCTCTTTATTTATAAAAATTAAAAATGGCTTTTGAGGCACCGCTGTCATATGCGCGACGTAATAGCGCCGTCACCAAATGCCTTGGTCGTCTGATGATGCGTTTATGCGGCTGGCGCTTTGAGGGTGCATTGCCGGATTTTCCAAAAGTCCTCATTAGCATTGCGCCGCACTCCAGTAATTGGGATTTCGTTGTTGGCGTGATGGGCTTGTGGTCGATGGACCTGAAACTTTCCTTCATCGGCAAACATACGCTTTTCCGAGGCTGGTTTGGCACTTGGCTGCGCTCTTTGGGCGGGATACCAGCCGATCGGAGCGCGAAACGGGGGTTGGTCGGCGAGGTGGTGGATGCTTTTAATGCAGCTGACCGAATGGTGCTTGCGCTTTCGCCTGAAGGTACGCGCGCTCCGGATAAGGGCTTCAAAAGCGGTTTTTTGCACATCGCGTACGGCGCAAACGTGCCCATCTTGCTCGCGTATTTTGATTTCAAAAATCGGGTTATTGGCTTCGGGCCGATTTTCTACCCGACCGGTAATATCGAATCGGATCTTGAATTTGTTATCGATTTTTATCGACCCATTCGCGGCAAGTATTTGAAGACTTGGCAAACGTAGCGGCCGGTCGAAGAATCGTTAGACACGAAATATTGTGAAGCCCCAAAGTAGCGCGCTTGTTTTGTGCACCTGCGCATCAATGGTGCGAATGAAATCGAAATGCGTAAAGCGCTCCATTGCATTATAAATAGCTAAATCATTGATTATTAGTGATAAATTATTTTTAAGTGGGTTGGCACGACAAATGCTACATAGAAAGGGCCAGAGAGCGATCTTTGGCAATTTCTCCTCCGAGAGCGGTTTGCCCGGCACCTTACAGGTTGCCGGGCATTTTTTACCCGTGAAATATGGGTCACTTTCAGTGCGAGCATCAGCATTCATTTGCCAATACTATTTAGACTGTAGGCATTATTTGGATGGCATTTTGATCGTGCCCGCCAAGTTTGTCATTGCGGCCACCATATATGCGTTTTTCAATTATGGTTTTGGGCTGGGCTTGCTGAAAGGCATCCTGCCGTTTAAAAAATAACGCAAAAGGCTTAAGCCAATGGAAGTCCTGAATCCGCTTTGAGGTGGTTTCACGCTTGCGCTCATGATGCAAAATTTGCTGTGGGCATTTGTCGGAGCCACGCGGGGCACGGCAGCCGGCGTACTACCGGGCATTGGTCCGGCTGTGACCGTGGCGTTGTTGCAATTGGTGATCACCAAGATTGATCCATCGGGTACGCTCACATTGAAGGGGTTGTCTATTAGTCAGGGCGACTGGACCATCTTTCTTCAAAAGCCATTGTCAGCCACACTGTTGGCGATTACGGTTGCCGTTGTGGTTGGGCCATGGCTATGGCGCAAACTGGGCGCAATCAACGCCAAATCCTGATTTCGCGATCGAGGTGACGATTGCAAACGCGGTTGCGCTAGCTTTGGCGTATGTTGGGCAGCGTCCCAACACCCCCCGACACTACCCAACGCCGTTCAATTCTGCTCGTCGGTTTTTGTCTGAACAGATCTGCGGAAAAGTGCGGCAGTCGGTTTGGGATGTTTGCCGCGCGGTAACTTTGATGCAACGAGTGCGGCAGATGTCGCGGCAGCGGCCTCATTTTCAGCGGGTGTTTTTACTTTCGATTCATAGGGCTTGCTGAAATCAAAATCGCCGCCTGGTGTGGGTAGGCGTGAGGTGTGTGGTGCGGGGGCATCAAATTGTCGGCGAGGGCGCATACGATTCGCATCCTTGTCATCTCGCGATGGCGGGCGCCGCGTCGTGCTGTCGGGCTCATTGCCGCCAACGCCGGTAGCGGCTGAGCGTGTGCGTGCCGAGCGGTTGCCTGAGTCGCTTCGCTCGCTTGTCTCAATTGATTTACGCGCTGTGCCGGATGTGCGCGCCGCGCCCGAGGGACTGGAACGGGCGGATGCTCGGGTTTCTGCGTCGAATTCCGGCGCGGTCAGGCGTGGAATTTCTCGCTTCAACAGCTTTTCAATACCGGCGAGATACTCTTTTTCATCCGGGCTGACCAACGAAATCGCTTCGCCCGGCGTGCCGGCCCGACCGGTGCGGCCAATGCGATGCACATAATCTTCTGGGGTATTCGGCAGCTCGTAATTAATGACGATCGGCAACTGGTCAATATCAATGCCGCGTGCGGCCACATCAGTTGCCACCAAAAACTTGATCTTGCCGGTCTTGAACTCATCCAGCGCCAGCGTGCGCTCGCCTTGGGTGCGATCACCGTGAATGGCGGTGGCTGAAAGCCCGTCTTTAATCAGCTGGCGGGTGAGGCGATCTGCGTCGCGCTTCATGCGTACAAAAATCAAGGCTTGCTGCATATTCCGCGACTGAATCAGATGTGCTAACAGGGCGTGTTTACGCGCGGAATCAACCTCGTAGGCTTGGTGTGTGACCAGTTCAGCTGGCGCATTGCGGCGCGCGACCTCGATCATCGTTGGGTTGCGCATAAACTGGCTGGCAAGCCGTTTTATTTCTTCCGAAAAAGTGGCCGAAAAAAGCAGATTCTGGCGCATCGGTGGCAGCACTGCCAGGATGCGAGTAATCGCGGGCATAAAGCCCATGTCAAGCATCCGGTCCGCTTCATCAAAAACGAGTATTTGCACCTGCGATAAATTGATACTTTTGCCCTCAAGGTGATCGAGCAGGCGGCCTGGCGTGGCGACCACGATCTCCACCCCCGCTTGCAGCGCCTTGATCTGCGGCTTGATATCAATTCCACCATAGACCACGGCTACGCGCAGCGGCAGGTGTTTGCTATAGGTACGAATGGATTGCTCCACCTGTGCGGCCAGCTCGCGGGTAGGCACCAAAACCAGCGCGCGCACGGGGTGGCGGGCGGGCGATGGGCTGCTGCTTGCGTTAGGCGCAAGTAGTTGTAGCAAAGGTAATGTGAAGCTGGCGGTTTTACCGGTGCCGGTTTGGGCGCAACCCATGATGTCTAGCCGCGCCAAAATAGCGGGAATTGCCTGCGCCTGAATCGGGCTGGGCTCGGTGTAGCCCTGATCTTCAACCGCGCGCAGCAGTTCGGGAATAAGATTCAGTGAGGCAAACGACGTCGGTGAAGACATGGGTGAAACTTTCTAATACAAATCAATGAGGTAACGATAAAAACAGTACCCTATTGTACCGCGATGAACGCCAAAACCTTCACCGCGAAAACCTTAATATTTTGTTTGCTGACGGCAGCACATACAGCGCGGCCATATTGGCGAACTTTGTGATGGTAAATCTAAAGCCGTTGTTGGCTCCACAATCGGCGCATCTGATCAGTCTGAAATAGCTTTCGGATGGCGTTGAGATGACGACGAATCGCAGCATAAATGCGGTGACAAATTTTGGTGCTGGTGCTGTTGCGCGAGCGAAGTCGGGTTACGCTGACTGTTAGCGCCCAAGCAAAAATGCCACTTTTTCCGCGCGCGGCAGTTGCTTGATTTTATATTCCGCTTTCGACGCGCTGGAGCGATCTTCAAACGCGATTGAGCCGATCAGGCGTTGGGGCGGATTGGCTCTGGTGTACTTGGCCCCTTTGCCGCTGGCATGTTTGGCATAGCGAGCTTCAACATCGGTGGTGATACCCGCGTAAAGCGCGCCGTTGCTGCATTCAATTAAATATAAAAACCACACCGATTACGCGGCCTTTAAAGTTGATCCGCGCTTGACCATGGCTGCCTCGCGGATCGGCAGATTGGATAG
>JAYVYF010000060.1:0-5585 GCA_043784585.1 Burkholderiales bacterium | reverse complement strand
CATAACGTTTTGTGGTTCCTATACTTTGATGACTAATTGCAAATAGTCGCTAAATTTTTAGACTTATGTAACTCAGCGCATTTTTAGTGCGGCCAGTACGCTCACTGGATCCTCTGCACTAAACATTAACGAGTAACCTTTCGTTGTTTGCAATTGAATGACCTCATCAGAGGTAACGGCAGCAAATGCTTTTGATCCATCGCCCAAAGTAAACCATCCCGCTTGGTATCCGGGCAAACCTATCCCATTCAGCCGAGTTCGCAATTGCAGGTTTGGAGTCTTACTAAGTGAAACAATAATTCCGCTTCCAGCTTTAATATCCTTGCTATCCATCGCTTCTGAATAAAACGCCATTTTTATGTTGACTTGACCATTCATTATTTCGACCCTATGGCGCGTAAACACAGGCACTGACAAAACTAAAAATATGGACACTGAAAGTGCCGTAACAATAGCGAAGATATTCCAGTTGAAGGTCGGTTTACTGAAAAACGCAAAGCCAGTAATAACGCAAGGCAGAGCCACAGTAAGGAAAAATAACCAGACGTAGATTCTCAAACTGGCGGAATTCAGCGGAAATTGTTCCATAAATTACTTGTAAATAATCATATTTAATTTTCTCTCGGCTTGGAAAGCTGATGCTTTGGTTGAGTTAGCCCAAGCATTCGCTCTTATCCAGCGGTTCGAATTGCCAGTTGCTTCATAGATTCAAGAACGAGCTCACGAGTCTCACTCGGTATTGAGATAAGTTTTAGTGCTTCGGCAGCGCCAATAAATGCGTCAATTTCTTCGTGGATTAATTGTCGACTCGCCTCGGCAACGAAGCTTCCATTACCTAAAATAAGCGCGACTCCTGCTGCTCGTTCAGCATCTTGCATCATCTGTGGATAAAAAGCTTGAATCCGTTTACCTACAAGCATCCTGCTGGCAAGTTCACGCTCCAAAGCGGTTTTGCTTTTCACTTCCATTATGTTCAATGGCTCTGGCGACAGCGTACTCGTTCTTTTTGCATCAGGTTTCACGCCAAAAATTGCTCCCATTACAGCAACGGAAACGATGACGCAGCGAGAATAGCAATCGTTAAATTAGTTGCCACGGAAACATAAATTACCACTATCGCTGCGATTGCCACGGCAACAGCTGCGACCGCAACCTGAGTGTGTGCAGCCGTAAGCTGAGAGGAAATGAATTTTACTTCCTCCGTTTCGATTAACTCCCTCATCTTCGGGTCGTTTGGTGACTTCGCGATCTCTGACAGAATGGCTTTCAATCCACCGACGTCCGCAGCGAGCATTGCAGAAAATTTCTGTTGCAGAACAGATCGTTTACCTGCCGATGCTACCCCTAAAGCTGATAATTGGCCAATAAAGCGCTTATAGTCGCCGCTGAGCGCAGCTGCTTGGACTTCTGGGTGCGATACTGCCCTAAGAAGGCGCATTTCCTGATCATTTTCAGTCAACACGGTAGTTGGTACCCCTTGAGATTGAAGCCAAGCCGAAGGGTTATTAGAAAAACTAATTTTTTTCGCATCTGAACTTAATACTTTATGCCATAACACACCAAGCATTGACATATCCTCCCACATCGGAACGGGAATGCCCGCTCGAAAACGAGTCAATTTCAATAAATCTTTCTTGATGGAAGCGCCACCCGGGCCAGTTACACTTATGGGGTACCCTAAAAACTAGTTCCTTGAGCTACTGCGGGCACACCGAAAGAGCTCAACGTCGCACCTAAAAATGTTCTTCTTTTCACGGTCATGCCTCCTGTTGGTTAGAAATTAAAACCTTATGAGACCTTGTTTCCATGCTTCGCATCGCAACTTTTAAATTAAATCTACCAAGTATTTCAGGAACAAATTCTTGGTATCTTTTCTTAATTTCTTCCCGGACTTTTGGGTGCTGATGCATGATCGCGCACGCTTGGCAAATGTGGTGAACGCCTTTCAAGCCGTCAATAACCTCCTCCTGAAATAGCTTAACCATAATTTTGGCGGGTCCATCGACATGAATCCATATTTTTAGAAAATCATTAAGCTCATCTTCAAAATGGTCCTTGATATTGGCGCACTTCAAATCCCCTAACTTCATTTCGGGAATGTGCTCAAGCGTCAATCCACAGCATGCAGCCAAATGGTCGTGAGGTGTAACGACAAGGTTGTGGAACACTTGCGAGCAACCATCCATCATTGCTGATGTACCTATAGCATCACCGCGCTCCTCGTATTTCTCGTTGAACGGCATCCAGGTATTACACTGAAGTGAAAAGAAAGCCGGATAATTCACCAATAGTTTTTTAATACTTGGACTATCAGTTGCAGCTCGTTGCCCGATATGCTGGCAACGCCTTGGCTCGCGGATGAGCTGTTAATTGTTGCGGCGCCCACACATCCGGTTGTTCTCAAACGCGGCGCGCGAATCGCGCTGGCTGCTTAGAGAACAGGGATCACGCACGCGCGATGCGGTCGAATCCGCGTTAGTGCCGCACCTGCATCAGCTTCGTATCGGCATGGAATTGGATGATTCAGAAGCGATCAAACGCGCCACTGCCGAGGGCCTGGGGATACTTGCTTATCGCGCTGGGTGGTCGCAGATTTCCTCGAAAGCGGTCGTTTAGTCGAGATTAAAACATCGTGGCCGAAGATGCAGCGCAGATTCTATTTGCTGGTGCAAGCGAACAAGCAGATCGCACCCGGGTTAAAGCGGTTTCTCGATCACTGTCTGGCGTGAGTTCGCGACAGGTATGACGAGCGTCGGCTAGTGTGAATCTTTTAGCATCTGCCGATAATCATCTGCTGTTGCCACACGCGGATTGGTGTTGTGGCAATGATCCAGCAGCGCACCATGAATCACCGCATCAAACATTGCTTCGGTCACACCGATAGTTGACAATCCACCCGGCAGCAGCAGCCGCTGGTTCATTTTTATGACCGCGTCCGCAATATCTGCGGCAGCGGCTAATCCCATTGCCTCACGCAGACGCGCCATTTTGTTCTCCTTGATGACCGATGCGGCTGACGCATTAAAGCGCAACACTGCCGGCAAGACGATGGCGTTCAGGGTGCCGTGATGAAGGCTGGTCGCGCCGTTTATTTTGAGCCCGCCCAGTGGATGCGAAAGTGAATGTACCGCGCCAAGGCCTTTCTGAAATGCCAATGCACCCTGCACAGAAGCGCTCATCATGTCGAGCCGCGCATCAGCATTGCCGCTCTCTGTCGTGGCGCGCTCGATGCTTCGCCATGCGCGCGCAAGGCCATCCAGTGCAATCCCATCAGCCGGGGGATTAAAGGCGGAGCTAAGAAAAGTTTCGATGCAATGCGCAATCGCATCCATGCCCGTCGCGGCCGTCAGATTGGGCGGCAAACCAAGCGTCAACAAGGGATCGCAAATCGCCGAGCGCGGCAATAAATGCCACGAATGAAAACCAAGTTTGCGACCATCGTCCAAAATCAGAATCGCGCCGCGCGCCACTTCACTGCCAGTGCCCGAAGTTGTCGGCACCGCAATCAGCGGCGCGACGGCGTCAGTAATTAAGTTGCTGCCGCCCTCAATGGTCGCGTAGGACTTCAATTCGCCCGTATGAGTCGCCATGAGCGCAACCGCTTTGGCCAGATCAATCGAGGAGCCGCCACCAACGGCAATCAAGCCATCGCAATTTTCTGCGCCGTATAAAACTGCCGCTTTGCGCGCCATCGCCTCCGTCGGATTCGACGGCGTTTCATCGAACAACACGAATGGCAGTTGCCCAAGGTTTTTAACCACACGTTCGACAATGCCCGCCGCCACCACCCCTTTGTCAGAAACAATCATCGGGCGCCGAATACCAACGCGCTCGCACTCGAGCTGGAGTTGCAACAGCGAATCATTGCCGATGTGAATGTGCGTCAGGTAAAAAATAAATGCCATGATCAAATTTTCCTCGTAGATTGCATCGCTGTGGTTCTTGACTGCTTGGCGCTTTGGCGTGATATCTCTGGTACTTTTTTAATGATTCAATAAACATTGCTTGCACGGTCGAACCATGCGTTGCTCAATGCCGTCTGTGCAGCATCCATTCTGTGATGTTCGCCTAATGGGCAGTATAGATTCGCGTTGCGACTCAAGGTTACACCCACGCCTAATCCAATTGCCAAAACGGGTTCGGGACACCACGCATTCACGTAAAATAAAAATTTATGCGCATTCAGTTACTTTCCGATCTCCATCTAGAAGTTGATCCCTCATTTACACCCACTCCTGCAAAAAATGCAGACCTATTAGTTCTGGCGGGTGACATTGGCGGACAAGGCCGGGGCGACGGCAAAGGCAGTAAATTAAGCGAGTACGACCCGTTCGGCCTCGTGCGTTTTTCTCCTGCCCTCGGACACTGGCCGACACCGGTTTTATATGTGCCCGGCAATCATGAATACGATGGCGCAAAAATGGAGGCCGCAAGGATAAGAATCGCAAATGAATGCACGCGACTGGGCATTCATTTGCTGGATTGCGCCACGGTGGTGATGGATGGTGTGCGGCTTTTAGGTGCGACCTTGTGGACGGATTTCGAAGCGTTATCGCAATGGCCGGACACCATGCCCGGAGCGATGACGCGCAATATGAAAATGCGCGAAGCCTGCTATCGCGCCGCGAGCTATGCGCTCGGCAAAGCCGCCACCACCTTGGGCGGTGAGCCGTTTGATGCGAGTGCCGTGGCGAAAATATCACGTGAACAGCAGGCCTGGCTACGCCGCGAATTGGCGGTGCCGTTTGCCGGAAAAACGGTCGTCATCACCCATTTCGCCCCCAGCTTGAAAAGCGCCGATCCACGTTTCGGGATCACGCCCGGCACCGCTGGGTTTTGCAGTCATCTCGATGATTTAGTGGGCCAAGCCGATGTGTGGATGCACGGGCATTTGCATTGCCGGCAGGACTATCTGCTCAACGGTTGTCGGGTCGTCGCTAACCCGCTGGGCTATGCGAAAAAAGGCGAACAGATTGGGTTTGATGCTGTGCGGGTGATTGAGATTGGATGAGCGTTAGCGCGCTACGACGCATTGTGGGATCAAACGATTGGCGACGAGCTGCGACGGCTAGGAAATTTGATTCGACAGAGCGAAGGTGATCGTGTCGCATGCTGTCTGGCGCGGAATACAACAACCCAAACGGGCGCACGAAGCACTTGATAAAAACAACACAAATATTTAGTATTCGCTCATGAATTCAAAGCAGCTTAAAAAGTGGCCGGGACGGCAGGGAGCTACTTTTGAAGCAGGCAGAGGCTCCCATCTAAAAGTCACGCTCAACGGTAAGCAATCCATTTTGCCGATGCATGGCACCAAAGAATTGGGCAAAGGCTTAGAAGCTGCCATCAAACGCCAACCAGGCTTGAAATAAGGAAATGCAATGTTTGATTATCCTGTGACGCTCACGCCAGACGGCGCCACCGTACTGGTTACTTTTAAAGACATCCCCGAAGCCATCACCTTTGGCGTGAATAAAGATGAGGCTTTGCTGCACGCCATAGATGCGCTGGAAACAGGTTTGTCTTTTTATGTAGATGCACGCAAACAATTACCAGTAGCCAGCAAACCTAAGCGCGGCCAAAAA
>JAYVYF010000059.1:0-28419 GCA_043784585.1 Burkholderiales bacterium | reverse complement strand
GAATGGTGGCGCAATCGACGGCAAGCGCGTGCTCAGCCCCAAGACCGTGCGCGCGATGACCAGCGACCATTTGGGTGCGACCATAAAAAATAATGTGGCAGGCGTTGAGCCGCATCGCGATGGCTACGGCTTCGGTTTGGGTGTTGCTGTGCGACTACAAGACGGAGTTGCCGCCACGCCGGGGACCGCGGGCGACTACACCTGGAACGGCGCGAATGGCACTGCGTTTTGGGTCGACCCGAAAGAGCGCCTCGTGGTGGTGTACGGCACCGTAGCGCCGGGCGAAATTCGCAAATATTATCGCGAACAAGTTGGCGCGCTGGTGTATGGCGCGATGTTGGATTTGCCGGTGAGTGTGAAGAAGTGAAGCGCTTTGCAGGGCGTGCCATTTGAGGCGATTTTGCTTCAAACGTCGCGCCCGGCATAGAGTTCGTCGCCGTAGCATTCATTGCGATTGGCTATTTGTTATAGCTACCAGCACGCTGCTGGCTCAAGCTGCGATTCGTTCAATATCTTTCAATTGCTCCTTGATCGCCTTACGCGCCTCTTCAAGATCGTAATCCGCCTGCAGCCCCAACCAGAATCCTTCACTGGTGCCAAAGGCAACCGCGAGGCGTAGCGCAGTATCAGCGGTTACGCCGCGCTTGCCGAGCACGGTCTCATTGATGCGCCGCGGAGGCACGCCGGTGGCGCGCGCCAATGCGTTTTGGCTCACATTCATGGGCAGAAGAAATTCTTCGAGCAGAATTTCGCCGGGGTGAATATTGGGTAGAGTTTTCGTTTTCATGTACATAAATCCTCAGCGGTAATCCACGATTCCAGTATCGGCAACACCGGTTTCGCTACAGCGAAAACATATTCGCCACTGGTCGTTAATGCGGATACTGTGCTGACCTTTCATGTTGCCTTTGAGTGCTTCCAGTCGATTCGCAGGCGGAATGCGTAAATCATCAAGCCGTCTTGCGTTGTTAATCATACGAAGCTTGCGCCGAGCAATAGATTGGATTTCGGTGGGCAGACGGCGAGGAACCTCGCCCGCCCAGATTCGTTCGGTCTCTTTTCCCGCGAAATTTAAAATTACATTTGGTCATAACGTGCGGCGTCATATAACGTCAGGCGTTACGCTATTAATCCGTCACGGCTCCCTTACTAGCCGTCCCTACCAATTTAAAATATTTCCCCAGCACGCCGCGCGTATATCTTGGCGCGGGAGCCTGCCAAAGTGCCCGTCTAGCCTCGATCTCCGCGTCATCCACATTCAACTGCAACAGCAATTTATGTGCGTCGATGGTGACGCTATCGCCCTCATGAATCAACGCGATCACGCCGCCGACATACGCCTCAGGTGCGACGTGGCCGACGACCATTCCCCAGGTGCCGCCGGAGAATCTACCATCGGTGATGAGGCCCACACTTTCGCCCAAGCCTTTGCCGATGAGGGCGGAGGTGGGGGCAAGCATTTCGCGCATGCCGGGGCCGCCCTTGGGGCCTTCGTAGCGAAGCACGATCACGTCGCCCGCCTTAATTGAATCCGCCATGATCGAGGCCATTAATTCAGGCTCGGAATCGAACACGCGCGCGGGGCCAGTGATGACGGGATTCTTGAGGCCGGTGATTTTAGCCACGCAGCCTTCGGGCGCGATGTTGCCTTTGAGAATCGCAAGATGGCCTTGTTTATACATCGGTCTATCGTAAGGACGGATTACGTCTTGATCGGCTCTGGGGACATCAGGAATATCCTTGAGTGTTTCAGCAATCGTCTTGCCAGTGATGGTCATGCAATCGCCAAACAACAGGCCCGCATTGAGTAACATCTTCATCACTTGCGGCACCCCGCCTGCTTTATGCAGATCAACCGCGACATATTTGCCGGAGGGTTTTAAGTCACAGAACACACCAACCTTGCGACGTACCCGCTCAAAATCATCAATGGTCCATTCCACATCTGCCGCGTGGGCAATCGCCAAGAAATGTAGCACCGCATTAGTCGAGCCGCCCACGGCCATGATGACCGCGACGGCGTTCTCCAATGATTTGCGTGTGACGATGTCGCGTGGACGGATATTGTTTTTTATCGCGTTTAACAATACGCGTGCGCTTTCTTCGGTGCTCTCAATTTTTTCGTAGTCCTCAGCCGCCATCGTGGATGAAAACGGTAACGACATGCCGAGCGCTTCGAATGACGACGACATGGTGTTGGCGGTATACATGCCGCCACACGCGCCCACGCCAGGGATCGCACAGCGCTCGATGCTGCTGAAATCCTCTTCACTCATTTTGCCCGCGTTGAATGCGCCGACCGCTTCGAACACGCTTACTACCTGCAAATCTTGGCCCTTGTGATGGCCGGGTTTGATGGTGCCGCCATAAACAAAAATTGCGGGGATATTCATGCGGCAAATCCCGATCATCGCACCCGGCATATTTTTATCGCAGCCGCCGATCGTCATTACGCCATCCATGAATTGTGATTGGCAGGCGGTCTCAATTGAATCCGCGATCACTTCGCGCGACACCAGCGAATATTTCATGCCTTCCGTGCCCATCGAGATGCCATCGGTGACGGTGATAGTGCCAAACATTTGCGGCATACCGCCTGCGGCGCGAATCGCCACATCCGCTGCATCGGCTAACGGCTTAATGCCTGCGTTGCAGGGGTTCATGGTGGAATGGCCACTCGCCAAGCCGACGAAGGGCTTCTTAAAATCATCATCCTTATAGCCAATACCGCGCAGCATGGAGCGATTGGGCGCGCGCTCGTTGCCTTGGGTTATGGTGAAGGATCGGTATGTTGGGGCGTTGGAAGTCGTCATAACTATTTTGTCCAGTTTTCAATTTTCAGTTTGGGGACGCGTTTGAATTCGCGATCGTTGTTGGTAACGAGCGTTAAATTTTTAGCCAGCGCGTGGGCGGCTATCCAGAGATCGTTAGCGCTGATCGGCGTACCTTTGGGTTCGAGATAGGTTCGAATCTGTGCGTAATGTGAGGCAATGTCCTCGGTTAACGGCATCACCGGCAAAAACGAAATGGTGGCCTCAATGGCGGCAAGGGACGAGGCTTTCTTTACGCTCTTTTCAGCGCCATGCAGTAACTCGCTGAGGGTGATGACTGAGATACACGCTTCACCTTTTTTCAGCGAAGGCAATCGGCGTTCAAGCGCCGGGAAATTGCCTTTGCTTGCATAAATGCAGATGTTGGTATCGAACATATATTGCAGCACAGCTATTTCTTCATTTTGGGAGATGGTTTGATTAGCTTGGATTGCAGCCGAGGCACCTTTTCTGCCGTCGCATCGTCGAACGCTGGAATGGGCTTTGGCAAAGCATCGATTCTTCCACCTGCAAAAAAATCCGACGGAAACGATTTGAATGCCTCGATTAAACCCGCCATTGTCTCTTCATGTTCCACCAACACCAGCTCTTTACCCCGCCGCCGAATCTCAAACGTTTTTCCCGCCTCAAGCTTAAACTCATGCGGAATCCTCACGGCGATCGAATTGCCGCTTTTAAAAGTTCTGGTGGTGGCTTTCATCGTGACAGCTTTCATCATTAGCCTTGTTTCAATAAGATATACCCTTAGTATATACAATCATTGAAGGCCATAATTCGACAAACGCTAGATTTTCGCGCTACGCGAATGCCGGTGAGCAGAGTGCGATACTTGCTTTCAAATTCATCACTACTTTTTCATTGGTAAAAATAAATGCTGACCCACCCCCAGTTTGACCCCATCGCCCTTTCAATCGGCCCGCTCGCAATCCGCTGGTACGGCCTCATGTATGTGCTGGCATTTGTCTTGTTCATGGTGCTGGGGCGCGTCCATTTAAAGCGTCGCCCCGATATGGGCTTTAAGGTGAGCGACCTGGATGATCTGCTTTTTTACGGCATTCTCGGCGTCATTTTAGGTGGGCGCATTGGCTACATCGTCTTTTATAAAGCCAGCCAATACCTCGCCAACCCGATTGAAATTTTTTATATCTGGCAGGGCGGGATGTCGTTTCACGGCGGCTTTTTGGGTGTGTTGGTGGCAATGCTGTTGTTCGCGCGCAAAACTAAGCGGACGTTCTTTCAGGTGACCGATTACATTGCGCCGCTAGTGCCGCTGGGGTACGCGGCGGGGCGGTTGGGCAATTTTATCAACGGCGAGCTGCCCGGGCGCGTGACCGATGCTTCGGTCTGGCCGTGGGCCATGTGGTTTCCGCAAGTTGACGCTACACCTATCGCGCGTCACCCTTCACAGCTTTATCAGCTCGCGCTTGAAGGTTTGTTGTTATTCATCATCTTATGGATTTACAGCAAAAAGCCGCGGCCCGTTGGCGCCGTGTCGGCGTTGTTTCTGATCGGTTATGGCAGCGGACGATTTGTGACTGAATTCGCGCGTGAACCCGATAGTTTTCTGGGCTTTTTAGCGTTGGGATTTTCAATGGGCCAATGGCTGAGTTTGCCGATGATTATTGGTGGAATTGTGCTGCTATGGCTGAGTTTAAAAAACAAATTCAGTGCCACCGCCGATAAGCCCTAGTGACGTTAGGGCTTTACGCACACCAACAAGATATTTGCAAACGGCGTGCCCTGATGCATCGACATCGGGTCCACCACAAAGCCGATTTTTTCCAGCGCAAACTTCCAATCGGCCATGTTGCGGCAATACAAACGCGCCAGACGACCTCCACGAACGAACGTGACCGCATGATCGACCCAGTTGCTGATGTGGAACGGTAATCCTCCCGCCGCATCGCCGACACGCAACAGCAATTTACCTTGCGGGGTGAGGGCTGCAAAGACTCGTTTCAGCACGTCACCCTGCCGCGCGTGATTGATGTAGTGCAGTACGTCCAGAATTACCACCACGTCGCTGGGCGGAAAGGCCGCCTCGCAAATATTTGCGCATTCAAAACTGGTGTGGCTTGCGATGTTGGCCAATGCGACGCGTGCGCGATCAACGTCAGCCTGCATCAACTCAATGCCGTGCACGCGCACCCTCGTGGGTGCGCATGCCCAGCCATCAAACCATTTGCCGGCGCGCTGTTGCTGTTCGGCTGCCCATAAACACGCTGCCAGCAGGCCTTGCCCGCTGCCTAGATCCAACACCCGCGCGCCATCCGGGATCAGGCCCAGCCGCAGCATACCCGCAAACGCAGGGTCACCGCCCAGCTTGCCCTTGGCGAAATGCCACGCGAATTTACCGGATTGCCGATATGGCGTAGCCGCATGATTAACCAGCGTTTTGAAATCTGGTATTGGCGCAGTAAAGCCCATATCATCGAGGATTAAATAATTGGGACGACACGCAGGCTGCGCTCATCAAAGCGCGCGAGCAAACGCGGCAGCACATCAAAAATAATCGGGCGATCATTGACGACCGCAGCGCTGACGCCGTCATGCAACAACAAAATATCACCGGCGCGCAGATTGCTATCAAGACGTTTAAAAACTTTTTCAGCGTCATGCTCCACCGTGTCAAATCCGCGTCGCGTCCAGCTGGCAAGCTGTAATCCACAGCGCGCCAGCACAGGCTCCAGCAGCGGGCTTCGCAAGCCTGCCGGGGCGCGAAATAAAAGCGGCCTACGACCGGTGTGCTCGGCGATGGTGGATTGCGCTGCCTCAATCTCCAGCCGAAGCCGCGTTATCCCGAAGATTGAAAAAGCATGTGAGTGGCGATCACTGTGATTCTCGATCACATGTCCACGCCTGGCGATTTCACGGGTGAGTGCCGGATGTGCGCGGACATGCTCCCCAACGCAAAAAAAAGTTGCTTTTGCACCGTGCTGATCAAGCTGATCAAGCACCCACGGGGTGATGGCCGGGTTTGGGCCATCATCAAAAGTAAGCGCGACTTTGCCTTCACCCGCCAACGTGACCGGCAAACGCATGATGTTTGGGCCCAGTAAATGACTGCGTGGCCACAAGCCCACTGCCGTTAAACCCAGATGGTTTGCGGTGATCGCAGATACCGCCCATGGCCAGATCGCTGGCTCCATGACCACCGCAGCTGCAGCCACGCCATGCACCGCCACAGACGCCCAAATCGTTGCCGAAGGACGCCAGGTTAGACTCAAAGGCGTTGGTGCTTTCATCTTGGGCTCATGACGAATTTGTCGCACTCGCTGATTTCGCCGATTTATTAGGCACACCTGACGCTGGCGTTTCAGCGAGCGCAGTAAACGCTTTGACGCCTGCCATGATCGGCACATGCTCAAACCACGGAAATCGCAGCCGCCGATATACGTATTCCAGCACAAACACCGCCAATATGATTGGTAACGCAAAAACATTGGTAAAAAGTGACCAGGCGGCAAATGAAACGAAGGAATACAACACGAGCGATGCTGCTATTGAGAGTAGAAAAAATGCGCTCCATACATAGGTGAGCACGCGGGTATAAGCGCGAATCGGTGCAGGCAGACCGCCCGGCATTTGACTGTGAACTTTCAGTGCCAGCTGTGTGATGAGCGCGGTTTTATCGCCCGCCAGGGTGCGTGCAAACAGCGTAAAAAGTGAAGCGTTCACCAAAACATTGGGCGCAAGACACAGCCATTCAAAGTGTTTCAGATCGTCGTAATAAATGAAAAGCAATAACGCGGGTACGGCCATAAGTAGTGCCAGTACGCGCTTTCCGTTGCCCCATAAAATAGCTACCGCAAAACCTTGCCATGCCAGAACGGTCAACACCACGGTACGGGCAGCAGCATCAGGCGCGCGTGCGCTTAAATACATAAGCACAATATAGACGATGGTACCGGTCGCAGCAAAAATGATTTTAGGTAAGGAGGGCACAAATAGAGTGGCGCGGTAAAATAATATTAATAGGTGAACAAGATTGTATCGTGTCAAGCCGCTCTTCTTGTACGCAGGTGCACAGAAGCATGAACAATAAAATCGCCACAAAATCAATTTCAAAGTCGGCCTATGCCTAATCAATCCGCCGTTCATCATTTGGAAAATTTGCTTTTTTTCACCCTACTTCAGCTCGTCATCATCATCATTACCGCGCGTTTGGCGAACGTGGCGGCGCGCAAACTGGGCCAGCCAGGCGCGGTCGGCGAAATGATGGCCGGTTTAATTTTAGGGCCATCACTGCTTGGCGCAACATTTCCGGATGCATTCGCGTGGCTTTTCAAATCGGTTTCGGCGGAACCGATTACCATCATTAGCCAGATCGGCCTCACGCTGCTGATGTTTCAAATCGGTACAGACTTTGAATTCAAACATTTAAAGAGCACCGCCAATCGCCGCGCACTGGCGGGGATTACGCTCGGCAGCATTGCGCTGCCATTCGCGCTCGGCTTCTGGCTGGGCGATTTGTCACAGCCTTATCTGGCACCGAATATCGCGAAGCTGCCGTATTGCCTGTTTGCGGCGGTGGCGATGTCGATTACCGCGGTACCAATCCTGGGCCGAATTTTGCGCGAATTTGATTTGAACCGCCAAAAAATTGGTGTACTCGCGATCACCGCCGCGGCCGCCAATGACGTGGTCGGGTGGTTCATGCTGGCGGTCGTGTCTTCATTGGCAATGGCCAAATTTTCTGTGTCTGGCACCGTCATCCAGCTCGGCCTCATCGTTGGATTTATGCTGCTGTGCTGGTTTGTGGTGCGCCCGCTCCTTAGCCGCTATTTAACCTATCTGCTCAGAACCTCGGATGGCACTGATGCTGCCGGTGTAAAAGACGATACGCTGCCGCCAACCGTGATGACCACGGTGCTGGCGGCGATCATGCTCGCTGGTATTTGCACTTACAAGTTAGGCATCTTCGCGATTTTCGGCGGCTTTATCATGGGCACCCTGTTACATGATCTGCCAGGCTTTACGGAAAAATGGCGCAGGCAGGTGGGCCAATTTGTGCTGGTATTTTTCTTGCCAGTATTCTTTACTTACACCGGCTTGCGCACCAATATTGCGGGCCTCAATTCGATACAGCTTTGGCAGTGGGCAGCAGCATTTTTTGCTGTCGCCGTCATTAGCAAAGTTGTCGGCGCCTATATTGGCGCACGTATTGGACGGCTGAATCATCATGAAGCGCTCACCATCGGCTACCTAATGAATACTCGCGCGCTCATGGAGCTGATCGTACTTAACATCGGCTACGATCTTGGGTTTATTCCCCAATCGCTGTTTACGATGCTGGTCATGATGGCGATCGCGACCACGGTGATGACGGGGCCGTTGCTGCGTTTGACATTACGCCGCATAGGCCACGTGATACCGAAAGGCATTGAAGCATAGAAAAACTCAAAAACGTAAGCACTATTTATCCGCCTTGTGTGCGAAACCGTACTGAAAGCCGAATTGAAGCGCGGTATTATAAAAAGTGAAGCCATGCTGTATTCACATTGTTCCATCCCATGAGCGCGGTATTTCCAGCAGAATCATAATGTTGTACTTTGTGACAGCTCGTCGGACGTAAACCAGCCCTGGAGGAAATTTGTATGGGAATACCGGCAGAGGTGAAAGTACAACGCACTATAAGCACTTCGCCCAAGTTGAACCGATGACCAAGAATTTTTTATGGGTGGCATCGCCATGTGTGTGCCGTTTACCGGGCGGCTCAAAGATGCCAGGCTGGTATCGGACGCCACCGGCAATTATTCCTACATTTCACATCAATCAAGCGGACAGAAATACCTGATGCTGGGGAATGCATTCGCATTCATCGATCCGGTATTTTCGTCCGGTGTATTTCTGGCCATGAATAGCGGCTTTGTAGGTGCAGATGCTATCGACACCTG
Organism: Burkholderiales bacterium; assembly: GCA_043784585.1. GTDB lineage: Bacteria > Pseudomonadota > Gammaproteobacteria > Burkholderiales > Usitatibacteraceae > UKL13-2. The sequence continues at coordinate 19,691 of JAYVYF010000059.1, read as the reverse complement.
CCTGAAAGAGTCGCAAAAAGCGGCAGCAGCATGAAAGAAGTTCGATAAATTCATGCGTGCGGAGTCCAAGCAATTTTCGTGGGTCATTTATCGCCTGACGTCACCGAGCATGCGTGATTTTTTTATGGAGCCGAGCAGTACTTGGCGCATCAAAGATGCAATATTGGCAGTACTAGCTGGAGATATCTTTAGAGGCGCCCCGACCCACGGAAGTTTGATGGTATTTCGATGCATTTACTACATAACCAGCTTGATGGATGTGAAGCGAAACTGGACAGCATGGCGCACACGCTAAAACATAGCCGCACTCGTGCCGCAGAGACCGGTCACCAACAGCTAGGAACTATTTCACCGGCGGCAGGGTTGATGAGTGCGGCAAAATCCGTCGTTTCTGTGCGCAGCATGGAGGCAGGCCAGATCGCGCTGATGAGTCAGGAAGAGCTCGGTCGAGTTTTCTTCATTATTGGCTTTGGCGTCACGGCACCAGATTGTCCGCTTCCCTGTGGATTCATGAGCGTGGCGCTGCCTGCATTGTGTGGCTCGGCACCTTACGAGGTATGGCTGGCGGATCAATCCGTTTCACGAGGTTCTCCCACCCAAACAGATGGGATTGGGTTCGCTAAAACCGACCATGTCCTGTTTGGCTGCGCCTCCATTACGCAGGGCGACGACGATCACCTTGAGGATATTACCGAGGCACTTTACCGGCAAATATTTGACTGTATGGACGGGGCGGGCATGCGACATTTCTCGCGTGCCTGGCATTATTTGCCCGCAATCAATTCGGCTGAGCAATCGCTTGAACGCTATCGACGATTCAGCATGGGCAGGCACGAAGCGTTTGTTGCTAAGGGCCGACAGATTGAGCGCGACGCACCGGCCGCCTCCGCTCTGGGCTCCAAATCTATGCCCGCTCAAGCTGCCCAACTGGTGATCTACTTTATCGCAACCGCATCGCCGGGCACACCGATCGAAAACCCTCGCCAGCTCAGCGCCTATAAATATCCTCTGCAATACGGTCCCAAAAGTCCGACTTTTGCGCGTGCGTTCTTGGCCCCGTCACCACAGGATATTTTCTATGTGTCCGGTACCGCCAGTATTGTCGGCCACGAAACCCTGCACGCGGGCGACGTGCGCGCGCAAACGCGGGAGACTATTGCCAATATTGGGTCGCTGACGAGTGAGGGCGAAAAACAAGGTGCCCATAAAATAGGTGATACACGCCGGGCAACCCATATCAAGGTCTATGTTCGACACGCAGACGACATTGCCGTCGTGCGCGAGGAAGTTGAAGCCGCTTTTGCGGGCGGACGCCCTGTCGAGATAGTTTATTTTGAGGCAGATATTTGTCGTCGCGATTTGCTGGTCGAAATAGAGCTTTTAAATTGTGCACCAGCAGGTTCGCAACCGTGATGTTTGCAGGTTGCCGTCCGCGCGGACTTGGCATATCCACCGCAACGCTGGTGCTGGCTTGCGCTTGCCTAGCCAAACCATTGGAGTCATCTGCCGCACAATTCCCGCTTTGGGAAGCGGGCTTGGGCGCCACTGTATTGCGGTTTTCTGACTACCGCGGCTCGGACGAATTTCGTTTGTATCTTTTTCCGCTGCCCTATTTTATCTATCGCGGCGAGCGCATCAAGGTTGATCGTGATAGCGTGCGCGGGCAATTTTTCAAAACCGAGCGCGTGGAGCTGGACGTCAGCATCAATGGCACCGTGCCGCTGAAAAGTCGTGATGATGCAGCAAGACAAGGCATGCCTGACCTCGATGCGACGCTAGAAATTGGACCGTCGCTGAATACAAATTTGTGGCATAGCGACGACCGGCGGATCAACCTGATTTTAAAATTACCGGTACGCGGCGTGATCGCGACCAACTTCAAGCATTTTGATAATGTCGGTTGGGTGTCGCACCCACAAATCAGCTGGGATGTTAAAAATATAGACCATACGGGCTGGAACGTCGGCATGCTGATTGGCCCGGTGTTCCAAAGCGCCGGGTACAACCAGCATTTATATGGTGTTGAGCCACAATTCGTCACCGCCACCCGTCCAGCTTATCAAAGCAAAGCAGGCTATGGCGGTGCCAATATCATTGGCGGAATTTCAAGACGATTTGGCCGCACCTGGTTCGCAGGGTTTGCAAAATACGATCGATTAAGTGGCGCAGCTTTTGAGAATAGCCCGCTGGTCAAGAAGCGCAGCTATGCGACGTTTGGCTTCGCCGTTACTTATATATTTACAGAGTCAAAGACGCTGGTTGAGTCGGATGATTAATATTTCTAAAAGTCTGAAAGGCACTGTTCAAGAGGATGAATAAGCATGCGTTTATTTGACGGCCGCGATCTTTGTGCGCTTGATACTGCCGAATCGAATTCGTCCGTGCCACTGGGTTCGCGGGGGCCACAAGCAGCCCACGGGCCACTGTCCGCCGTACCCGCGCCAGCATCGCAACTGTCGCAAGACAGCGAACGCGAAACGGTGCTTGCATCGCCGCCAGAGGTCAGAAAAATGGGAGTTGCGGCGCGCTTTAAATTCGCATACGAAATATCTGCGCTGTATTTGGGCTGGCTGGTGTTTGGCTCGATTTGCCTGACCGCGAGCTTCATTGCAGGGTTTTTGCGCTATGTTTTACCGCATAAATTCGGCAATCGTTTCGGCCAGCAGATGATCACCATAGTTTTCAAAATCTTTATGTTTTACCTTGCGATTACCGGCTTGGTGAAATGCGATGTGTCGGCGCTGGACGAACTCAAGCACGAAAAAGGTCTGATTCTGGCACCCAACCATCCGTCGTTGATTGATGCGGTACTGGTTATCTCCCGACTGCCGCGTGTGACCTGCATTATGAAAGCAGTGTTGTGGGACAACATTGTTCTCGGCGGCGGCTCGCGGCTGGCAGGCTTCGTGCGCAATGATTCGCAGCCGAATATGGTGCGGGCATCCGTTGCAGCACTTCGCGACGGCGGCCAGCTGCTGATGTTTCCGGAGGGCACGCGCACAGTGGAGCAGCCGATCAATCCGCTAAAAGGCGCGATCGCGCTCATTTCCAAAAAGTCGCGGGCACCGGTGCAAACTATTTTTATCCAATCCAATACCGATTTTCTGGGCAAACGCTGGCCCACGCTGAAAAAGCCGACTTTTCCGCTGTACTACCGCGTGACGCTTGGCAAACGGTTCGATCCGCCGGGCAATGACCATCCAAATGGCAAAATGCTGAGCAACAAGATTTTTGTCACCGAGCTCGACGCTTATTTTCGTTCATCGCTCACATCAGCTGCCTCGCTTGGCTCACCCGCTTCACTTGCCTTATTCAGCGGCGAAAGCAAAAGTAACGGCGGCAATTCAAGCACACATTCCCCACCATCTCACCTAGCCCCTTAATTGACCATGCATCAACAACGCTCCCACACTCATCTGGTGCTTATCCCCAGCTATAACCCCGGCGCCAAGGTGTTGGAAACAGTCACGGCCGCGCGCGAGAAGTGGAATCCCGTTTGGGTGGTGGTGGACGGCTCAACCGATGAAAGCGTCAAACTTCTGCATGATTTAGCGGCGACTGATTCGGGGCTTGAGGTATTCGAGCTTCCATCCAATCAGGGCAAGGGCGCTGCCGTTCTGAGCGGCGCCACCGTTGCAAAATCACGCGGATTTACGCACGTCTTGACGATGGATTCCGATGGTCAGCATCCGGCAAATTTGATTCCAGAATTCATGTCTGCATCGACACACGATCCGGGTGCACTGGTGTTGGGCAAACCCATTTTTGACCACCATGCGCCGCGCATTCGTGTGCAGGGTCGGCGCATTTCCAACTGGTGGGCAAACCTTGAAACCCTGTGGCAAGGCATCGGCGACTCGCTTTACGGATTTCGTGTTTATCCGATCGCTGCGCTCATTGAAACGATGCAATCGTCGCGCTGGATGCGGCGCTTTGATTTCGATGTCGAAGTGGTGGTTCGACTGGTATGGAGTGGTCTGCGCCCGATTAATATTGATGCGCCGGTTAAATATTTTTCAGCCGAAGAGGGCGGCGTATCGCATTTTAAATACGGCCGAGATAATGTATTGTTAACTGGCATGCATATCCGGTTATTTGGCGCGTTTTTGCTACGGCTACCGCTATTGATTGGTAAACGCGTGCTGCAATTGAGTGGTGGCCCGCGCAAGTAGCGTCGGAGCGACAAGCTGAGTTGAAGAACTGGAAATAGGAAATAGGAAATGCAGGCAACTAACCCACATTCAAATCCCGGCTCGACCCCAGATTGCCGTCAATACGATGTTGTCATTCTGGGCGGCGGGCTGGCCGGTTTGACGCTTTCGCTGCAACTAAAACAAACCTTTGCAGATTTAAAAATCCTAGTGCTGGAGCGGCGCGAGCATCCGGTGCCCGAGGCGGCGCATAAAGTGGGCGAATCGTCGGTAGAAATTGGCGCGCATTATTTTGAAACCGTCCTGGGACTCAAAGACCATCTTCAGCAGCATCAGTTGAAAAAATTTGGTTTCCGCTTTTTCTTCTCTGATGGCGCAACCGATATTACGCAGGTTACCGAGCTGGGGGCCAGCATGGTTTTGCCCACCCCAAGCTATCAAATTGATCGCGGTATTTTTGAAAACACATTGGCTGAAATTGCGCAGCAAAAAGGTGTCACGTTTATAGACGGCGCGATGGTCAAGCAATTTAGCATTGCCGCACCAGACGATTCACACACGATTGAGTTTGAACATAAAAACCAGCGCCACATGATTTCCTCGCGCTGGCTGATCGACGCAGCTGGCCGCGCGGGCATGATTAAACGCAAACTGAACTTACAGGAATCCAACGAACATAATGCCAATGCGGTGTGGTTTCGTATCAGCGAAAAAATCGATATCAATAATTGGTCGAAAGACCGTGCGTGGCTGAATCGCTGCAATCCGCCTAATCGTTGGCTTTCCACAAATCATCTGTGCGGCGAAGGCTATTGGGCGTGGTTAATTCCACTCGTCTCGGGCTCACACTCGGTAGGGATTGTGGCCGATGCAGAAATGCATCCGATTGAGACCATGAACACATTTGAAAAAGCAATGATCTGGCTTGAAAAATATCAGCCCTTGTTGTTCAAAGAGCTCGACGTTAAGCGCGAGAAGCTGCAGGATTTTGCATTTTTTAGACGATTCTCTTACGGCTGCAAACAGGTTTTTTCCGGCAAACAACGTTGGGCACTCACGGGTGAAGCAGGACTGTTTCTGGATCCTTTTTACTCGCCCGGCAGCGACTTTATCGCGATCGGCAACACGTATATCACCGAGCTGATTCGCCAGGATCGCGCTAACGGACCGGTCGAGATGTATGCGAGCATTTTCGAGCAGGTCTATTTCCAGCTCTATCAAAACATGCTAACGCTCTATGAAGGCCAGTACAAATTATTCGGTGACCCTGAAGTGATGCCGGTGAAGGTCATTTGGGATTACACCTATTACTGGGGCGTCATGTGTCAGCTTTTTTTCCAGAATCGCCTGACCGACATTATCACCATGAGCCGTATGCAAACCGAGCTGGCGAACGTGCAGGCCTTAAATATTGCGATGCAAAAGTTTTTGCATCAATGGGGCGAGATCAGCGAGAAAAAGAACCCGGCCCAAATGCTTGACCAGGCCAGCCTGCCGTGGTTTGCCGAGCTGAATCGCGGCTTACGGGATACCTTGAACGTCGAAGAATTCAGCGCCCGGATGAAAGCCAACCTGACCCAGCTTGATGATTTGGCCCAAGAAATCATCATGCACGCCCACCGCAATTATCCGACGATTGACACAACTGAAATTGCAACGCTACTCAAACTTGATCGCAATGCGCTGGCATTTCCGGCGCAACAGGCAATGCTGTTTCCGAAAGCAGCCTAAAAATATATTATCTAAGCACTAGCATTGGTGGGCCGTTTGAAGCATTTGTGCTTGATGAAGTCTGTCAACACGGGCGTTTACTTTTAAGGTCCGGGTTCTTCCCGGCTGCGCCCTTTCAATCCCTTCGCTCCTGATAGCTCTAATTTTCAATTTAAATCACAAACCTTTAACTCGCAAACCTAAACATGAAACCAAATACAAAGCTCTCGCACCTAGGTCGTACTGCGGTTAATGTGCCCGCCACAGTGAATGTGCCCATGCATCGCGCCTCAACGGTGTTGTTCGACAATGTTGCGCACCTGCATGACACGCAAAGGCGTTGGGAGCAGGACGAACAGATTCCGACTTATGCCATTTTCAATATGCCGCAGTCGCTAGCACTGGAAAATTGCGTGGCAGAGATTGAGGGCGGCTACCGTGCCACCACTTATCCAAGTGGTTTGGCGGCTGTGGCAGGAGCGCTGCTAGCGGCAGTGAAGTCAGGCGACCATGTGCTGATGACCGACAGCTGCTATGGTCCAGGGCGCATGTTTTGTGAATCATTTTTGACACGCATGGGTGTGGAAACCACTTTTTATGATCCGCTCGTTGGTGCCGGCATCAGTGCGCTGATGCGCCCGAATACCACCATTGTTTACACCGAAAGCCCTGGCTCGTATACCTTCGAAATTCAGGATATTCCGGCCATTGCCCGCGCGGCGCACGAAAAAAATGCCATCGTCATCATGGATAATGCATGGGCGACCGGACTGTATTTCAGTGCGATTGCACATGGCGTCGATATGGTGGTGCAGCCGGCAACCAAATATTACGCTGGGCATTCCGATGTACTGATTGGCCTGGTCATTGCAAACGAGCGCGCATGGCCGATGCTTAAAAAATCCACTTATGAATTGGGTCAGCGCGCCTCACCTGATGATTGCTTCCTGACCCTGCGCGGATTGCGCACCATGGGCATGCGCCTCAAACAACATCACGAATCAGCGCTGCAGGTGGCGAAATGGCTGCAAACGCGACCGGCAGTAAAACGCGTTCTCTACCCCGCGCTGGAAAGCGACCCTGGTTATGCGCTGTGGAAACGCGATTTTTCCGGGGCCACGGGGCTGTTCAGCGTTGAACTCCACCCTTGTTCGGATGCGCAAATTGCCAACATGATAGATGGCTATGAATTTTTTGGGCTCGGCTATTCGTGGGGCGGATTTGAAAGTTTGGTAATGCCTGCTGATCTTCGCTATGGCCGCAAGGTGGCACCATGGACCGGCGGGCCGCTGCTTCGGTATAGCATTGGGCTGGAAGACACAGATGATTTAGTTCGCGATTTGGAAGCGGGATTTAAACGCTTGAAAGGTTAGCGTTTGCCGCTCAGTCGACGTCACCATCACTCAATGCAATGCCACCCAAAGCACAATGTTTAAAGCTATTCGCATCACTATTCTGCTGCTGATTCTGATTGTCGTTGGCGGCGTGACATGGATGACCAAATATCGCGCGCTGAAATGGGACCGCGCGCTCGATGTGGTGATCTTTCCGATCAACGCCGATAAAACCGACATCACACGCGCGTATATCGCGAGCCTGCGCCGCGAAACATTTCAGCCGATAGCGGACCTGATGAAGGACGAGGGAAAACGTTACGGCATAGCCACGAACGAACCCGTTCGGGTGTGGCTGGCCCCGGAGCTGGATGCAATTCCGCCCTCACCTCCATTCAGCGGTAATGTTTTTTCGATCATGATGTGGAGCCTCAAGCTTCGCTACTGGGCTTGGCAACACGATCACTTCGATGGTACCAAACCCAATATCCGACTGTTTGCGCTGTTCCACGACCCCGCGCGCACGCCCGTGTTGGCGCACTCGCTTGGCCTGGAAAAGGGCATGCTGGGCGTGGCCAATGTGTTCGCATCACGGCGCCAGGCGGGCAGCAACAACGTCGTACTGGCCCACGAAATGCTGCATACACTGGGCGCGACCGATAAATACGATTTACAAACCACATTGCCGATTTTCCCTGACGGCTTTGCCGAACCCCAGAAGACGCCAAGATTCCCACAGGACACGGCTGAACTCATGGGCGGACGGATTCCGATCAGCGATGCGCGCGCCGAAATTCCCGACGATCCCACGCAATGCGTAATCGGGACAGCCACGGCACGTGAATTACGCTGGCTAAAATAAAGGGGGCACCTCACCGGGCGCGCATTCAATCAAGCACCCAAGCTAACAACGCGATGCAAGTTATTCTGGCCACTCGCGGTTACCATTTATCGAATTGCATCAATCCTCCCATATGAACACATCAAAAATTAGCCTACGCGTCACACACGGGACCGACCAACCCGCACTCTCGATGGGTCAAAAAGAGTTCAATCGCCTCGTAAATCAGGTCGAGACGAGTCGCGAAGCACTTGCACAATGGCAATCGCTCGCCCTTAATTACGAGCAGAAGCTCGCGAGCGACTATGACCCGCAATTGCGCATTTTTCAGTCACGGCAGGCGGATTTGGTGCGTGCGCTGGACGAGGCATTAAGCCGAGTCTTGGGCACTAAAATATTGACCAAATCGGAGCTGAAGGCGGTCAAAACTATTATTTGCGACATGGCAGAGCATCTAGTGATGGATACTGGTGATGACACGCTTGAGCAGATCTACAACAAGCACAGTGATATTGAGTTTGCGGCGCGCCAGGCGACCGCGCTCGAGCACATCAAAGCAAACGCCGCCGAGATTTTTGGTGTGGCGTTCGACAATTCCGACGAGCTAAATTCATTCGAGGATGTTACGGCACAGCTGCAGCGACAGGTGGAGGCGGAATGCCAGCGACGATCAGACGAATCCGCCAGACACGGGGCGCGGCCCAAGACCGGCAAGCAAACCGCAAAACAAAAAGCTGCCGCGGCAAAGCTGGACGCTGTAGAAACCGAGGCCAGCCTCTCGCTGCGGGAAATCTATCGTAGATTGGTGAGCGCGCTCCATCCTGATCGCGAACCCGATCCGGCAGAACGTGCGCGCAAAACCGCGCTCATGCAGCGCGTCAACGATGCTTACAAAAAACGAGACCTACTTCAATTGCTTGAGCTACAAGTCGCAATCATGCAAATCGATGAACGCGCAATGGCCGCAGTTTCCGACGACCGACTTAAACATTTCAACAAGATATTGCAGGACCAATGTTTGCAACTTCAGCAGAGCATCTTGCAAGTGCAAAGGCCGTTTCGCGAGCAGCTCGGATTGGGCTTGCACCAGACTTTATCGCCAAAAATGATCATGCCGCGCTTGCTCAAAACTATCGCCGAGCTAAAGCAAAATACCGCATCATTAGACAGAGAAATTAAAGCCTCCACCAATCTGTACGCCTTCAAGCAGCGAGCGCAGGACTATAAAGACGAGCTGAAAACACGCTAGATATGAAGTCGCTTACCAAAAACTAGATATTTAAGTATAAATACGCTAATAATTTTGACTCTAAGCGCAAGGCATGTATCGTAGGAATTTATAAGTAGGCCGTTTGGCGCGCATCTTTGGACATAAACGCTCCGAAACCCACGCCGGAAAAAGAGTTTAATTTTCAACCATCATTAGCCGCCGTCAAAATTTAGGGTCAATTTATGCGTTATTTTCGTTTCATGTTTTTATTAGCTGTCGTTTCCATCGCGGGTGTCGTAAATGCGCAGTCTGATCCGTTGCCGATGGGGGAAGCCGACAAATACTTTTGCCCGATATTGGTAGTGCCGCCCACATTTGCCAAATCGGAACTCGCTAGTAAGCCTGAAATAGAAATTCGCGTCAGCGGCACGGTGAATGATGTCGGCGTGCTCGAATCCCCAGAATTTTCGCCACTCGAGGGCAACGTATCTTTTGTTCAGGCGATCAAGGGCGTGCTGTCGTTTTGGCGCTTCAGGCCTGCAGCTATGCGCACCAGTTGCAAACCGCGGTGTAGTCCTAGTTTGGTTTTCGCAGAAAGATGGCGCGCCTAGTGTCGCGGTTTCGATGCCCGCACGGTCCGCAAAGCCAGAAACAGATGAGAAAAAGCGGGTTGCCGGGCGAACCTTTGTCAGGCGGCCCAAAGTGACTTTTCCTTACGCTGCAGCCGCGGCGGGCGCGGAGGGCTCGGCTGAGTTGCTGTTTCAGGTAGATGAGCAAGGGCAGGTATTGAAGACGAGCGTTTCACACTCCATTTCAAGCCGCCTTTACGGCGACCAAGCAAGGGCAGGCTCAAGGCACGCACTTTTTTCACCGGCCATACCGAATGAAGGAACAACAAAGACAATTTGTATCCGCTTGCCGTTTAATTTTTGTTTGAGAAATATGGTGAATACACGCAATCCTTCGTGCATTTACTGAACTAAAAACGAAGTTTGGCTGGCGTGCCGACACTGTCGCTACGCTCGCAGTTATTTGTCGCGCTTAGTTCGTCGATTTCAAAACCATCGGGCTTATGGCAACGGATTCGCCGCAAACATGCCAACCAATTGCGCCCCGGGTGTTTGGCTTCATAGAACACGTGATCTGCGCACCCAATCATGATTTCTGGCGGAGTTGTCTGACTCGGGATTTGTGTGACCGATCAGGCTAAGCGTTACCTTCGATGAGACGCCTGAACGGGTGTGGGGTATTACCAGATTCTGGGTATGTTCCATGATTGAATTAGCCGCGACGACTGCGCCCTCTGGTCGTGTTTCGGGCAGTTCCAATACAAAACCCAACACCGGAGCACGCAACGAGATTGCCCGGCCACTTGGCCTCGCGGCGTAGCGCCTGAGCAACCTGACAAACGCAGTCAACTTCCGCTTGATGGCGATAGTTATCGTTAAACAATTTGAATAAATGAACATCGACAAGAATTAATGAAGTCGGCGCACTAGCGTGCATGGCCCGCTGTAATTCAGGCTGCCCGGGGACCGAAGGAGCGCCGATTATCAATTCCCGTCAGGCCTTCCTGCTGCGCAAGTTTTTCTAATCCGTTATTGGCTTTGGCGAGCTGGGTAGACAGCTCCTGCGTTTTTTGCCCCATAGCTTCAAGGGATGATGGCGCACGGATTTATGCATCAAGCGCCACAAAACTGACGGGCCTGACCAAATTATCACTGCCCCCTTACGTCAATTCTGCGCGCGGCTGTGTATCCATCCGTCACCGACATGCAGACATCCCTCATGATCAGATCGGGACGTAATTGCGCATGCAACAGCAGCATTTGTTACCCATTTTTGGCTCTTACTGGCGTATGCCCCATGCGGCCGATCAACGCGCACATCGCGGCATGAATGCTATGCGAATCGTCCACCACCAGAGTTTTCACCTAATTTTTCTCTTTCGACACAACATCGCATTTTATATTCATATCAAAGTTTAAAACAGTCATCTCACCAGCTTTTCAACTTGGAAAGGCCATCAGAAAATTCCTGTCGTGATAGTGCTGAAGCAAAATTGCGCTCCGATGTTTCGATAAAAATTTAGCTTGCGCCTAGCAAACAGAGGCGAAGGGATGATTTTTAACTTGATCGTGGTGAGCACTTCGCCGGTCCAGCTGGCGATCGCAGTATGCAAGGCCATGAAAATAACCATTTTTCGCCCGAGAGTTTTCATGCGGCGAATTTTCTGCAACACCATTTTGTAAAGCCAGCGTATGCGGCCTGGTTGGCGATGGATAACGTAAGGAATGGCGCCTATTTTTGACTGACTTCCAAGCCAAACTCCAGTCGATCACGCGTGGATCACATGAATCCAGCCCGCTGGCTCTGCCGTATTGCATAAAAGCTGCTAACGAGCAGCCCTAAGAATTGCAAAAAGCACTATTATTTGACAATATTTCGGTCACTTGACGCATCACTCGGGAATTTTCATGCACGCCACCCTGCATTTAATGAAATCGCGCGGTTTTCCACATCTGCGCCGCAAAACGCTTGACACGCTTCAGGTAAACCTCGGCTATAAATGTAATCAGGCGTGTTTTCACTGTCACGTGAATTCGAGCCCGGATCGCAAGGAGATGATGTCGCTTGCGACCATCGATGAGGTGATCGCATTTATGCGCATCGCCAAAATCAAAACGCTCGATATGACCGGCGGTGCGCCCGAATTGAACGATCATTTTCGTCATCTCGTCATCGCCGCGCGTGGCCTAGATGTGCGCGTGATTGACCGATGTAATCTGACGATTCTGGAAGAGCCAGGTTTTGAAGATTTGGCACAATTCCTGGCCGACCAGCAGGTTGAAGTGAGCGCTTCGCTGCCTTGCTACAGTCAGGAAAATGTCGACAAGCAACGTGGCGAAGGCGTATTTGAAAAATCCATTTCTGGGCTCAAAAAATTAAATGCGCTGGGCTATGGCAAAGACGGAAGCGGCCTGGTGTTGAACCTCGTGTTTAATCCGCAGGGCCCGAAGCTGCCACCCTCGCAAGACGCGCTTGAAGCGGATTATCATCGCTTACTTAAACTTAATTTTGGTATAGTATTCAATCATCTTTTTACCATCACCAATATGCCGATCCAGCGTTTTGGATCGACCCTCATTTCCAAGGGCCAGTTCGAGCCCTACATGGATTTGCTGGTGTCCTCGTTTCAGCCGCATAATCTCGACAGTGTAATGTGCCGCTCGCTCTTATCTGTCGACTATCTAGGGTTTGTCTACGACTGTGATTTCAACCAAATGTTGGGCTTGCCGCTGCTGCATAAAGATCATCTCAAAACGCATTTGCGTGAGCTGATGGGGGTTAACCTGCTCGGTAATCAGATCGTGGTTAAAGATCATTGCTACGGCTGCACAGCGGGGCAAGGCTCTAGTTGCGGGGGCGCGCTCGGTGCCGAGGACGGTGTGGTCGGTTCGCTGGTAGCAGCCGAATAATCTGATTGCCGCCATCAAAATCCTGCCTTGCATGAACGCATAGCAACGGCTTGTTGGTGGGAATGCGGTTGCCCCACGACGAGGCAGCGCGTGCGAATGGAACAACGCTCGAAAGCTTGGTGGTAGAGCTGCCTTGCTCAAGCGCGCATACTGTTTCTGACGTTGGTCAGTTCTAAACTTTGAGCCGTCCAATTTAAGCATCCCGAGTTTTTGAGCGCCCTAAACATGACCCGTTAACGAAAGGCGATGCATGAAACCGTCCCAGAAACAGCGCGGCGCCGCCAAAACAACGAAGCCCATCAACTTAGCGCTTCAAGGTGGCGGAGCCCACGGTGCATTTGCGTGGGGTGTGATGGATAAGTTAATTGAAGATGGCCGTTTGGTTATTGATGGCATTTCCGGCACCAGTGCGGGATCCATGAACGCCGTTGTTTATGCCTACGGCCGCACTACAGGCGGTGCAGATGGCGCGCGTGAGGCGCTTGAAAATTTTTGGAAGGCTGTTTCGGATTCCGGTCAGCGCTATTCACTGGTCAAGCAAATGTTTCAAAATCCATTCTCGTTGGGTGCGAAAAGCATATTTTCTTCTCCCGCAGCATCGCCGACTTTCGAGGCAATGAAATTTTTGACCGATAGCTTTTCGCCTTACCAGCTCAATCCGACCAACTGGAACCCGTTACTTGATATTTTGAATCAGCAGGTAGATTTTGATCGCCTCAATCAATGTCGGGAGACCAAGCTGTTTTTATCCGCCACCAATGTTCGCTCTGGCAAGGTTCGCGTCTTCAATACCCGAGAAATTACCGCATCTGCAGTGATGGCATCATCGTGTTTGCCGCACCTATTTCAGGCAGTTGAAATCGACGGTGAGCACTATTGGGACGGTGGATACATGGGCAATCCGTCGCTGTTTCCGCTTTTTTACAACACCACCGTGGGCGACGTGCTGATCGCGCACATCAACCCGATTGAGCGCAATCATTTGCCTAAAACGTCCACCGAAATTTATGATCGCGTCAATGAGGTTACGTTTAATTCATCGTTGATCAAAGAACTGCGGTCGGTGGCGTTCGTGCAAAAGCTGCTCGATGAAGGTTGGCTCAAAGACGAATATCGCGACCAACTGATGTACGTGCGAATCCACTCGTTGCGCGCCGATAAAGCGCTGGCGGACCTTAGTGCGGCGTCAAAATTTTTTAGCGAATGGGATTTTTTAATAATGCTGCGTGATCGCGGTCGTGATTATGCGCAGCAGTGGTTGGACGAAAACTTTGCAAGTGTCGGCGTGCGCTCGACCGTTGATTTGCGCCGCGAATTTTTGAACAGCGGCAGCGAACAAGTTTCGTACCAGCCACTCGATAAGGTGCCGGTTAGTCGTAAGAAAAACGCTGCTGCTGCGACTAAAGCTGCGACTAAACCCACAGCGAAAACTGTGCCGCCTATTCATCCCGCAGCAAAATCCACATCTAAAAGGCGGCAGCGCCCGTAAGGTGGGTCAGCCGCGCGGATAGGCAAGTTTAGCAAGCACACTCAGGAGTTTTAATGAACAAAACTAAAATTATTGTTGCGCTGGCGGTGATTGCCGCGATCGTCGCGTTCTTCGTATTTGATCTTGGCAAATATTTCAGCCTCGATTATTTCAAGGGCCAACAGGCGGCGATCGGCGTTTACTATGCCGCCCATCCCTTACAAACTGGTTTTATTTTCTTTGCGGTCTATCTTGCGGTAGCTGCACTTTCGCTGCCAGGGGCTGCGATCCTTACACTGGTTGCAGGCGCCATTTTTGGTTTGCTGGGGGGCATCGTTATTGTCTCGTTCGCTTCAACGATAGGTGCCACGCTCGCATTTTTAGCAGCACGATTTCTATTGCGCGACTCAATTCAATCCCGGTTTGGTGAAAAATTGAAAGCGTTTAATGCCGGTGTGGAGAAAGAAGGCGGCTTTTATTTGTTCACGCTCCGTCTGGTGCCTGCGTTTCCTTTCTTTATGATTAACGTGGTAATGGGACTCACCACCATGAAGGCGTGGACATTTTTTTGGGTCAGCCAACTCGGCATGTTTTTGGGCACTATTGTTTTTGTCAACGCAGGCACAGAACTCGCAAAAATCACTTCTCTGAAAGGCATCCTTTCGCCGGGATTGATTGGTGCTTTTGTGTTGCTGGGTGTGTTCCCGATTATTGCCAAGAAGATAATTGATGCTTACAAGGCGCGCAAAATTTACGCAAAATGGGCGGACAAAAAACCATCACACTTTGATCGCAATGTGATCGTCATCGGCGCAGGTTCGGCCGGGCTGGTGACGAGCTACATCGCAGCGGCGGTGAAAGCAAAAGTCACCTTGATTGAAAAGCACAAGATGGGCGGTGATTGTCTGAACACGGGCTGTGTGCCGTCAAAATCAATGATTGCCTCGGCGAAGTTATTGAACCGTATGCAGCGCTCGAAAGAGTTTGGTATTGCGTCGGCGGTGGCAGCATGGGATTTTGCAGATGTGATGGAGCGGATCCAGCGTGTGGTAAACGAAATTGAGCCGCATGATTCAGTCACCCGTTACACCAGTCTCGGCGTGGATTGCGTGGCGGGTTCAGCGAAAATTTTGACGCCATGGGAAGTTGAAATTGTTCGCGAAGATGGCACCAGGCAAAAACTTACGACAAAAAATATCGTGATTGCCACCGGTGCGCGGCCTTTAGTGCCACCGATCCCGGGCCTGGCTGAGGCTAATCCCCTCACCTCTGACAATGTATGGAATCTGCGTAAATTGCCAAAACGCCTAGTCGTGCTGGGCGGCGGGCCGATTGGCTGTGAGCTAACACAATGCTTTGCGCGTTTTGGTTCGCACGTTACTCAAGTTGAGATGGCACCCCGGATCATGATTCGCGAGGACACTGAAGTTTCCGAAATGGTCAAACGAAAGTTTGAAGCAGAAGGCGTCACGGTGCTGGTCAACCACAAAGCCAAGCAGGTGGTTATTGAAGCAGGTGAAAAATATTTGGTGGTTGAGAACAATGGCCAGGACAAGCGAATTGCATTTGACGAAAT
Source organism: Burkholderiales bacterium (assembly GCA_043784585.1). Lineage (GTDB taxonomy): Bacteria > Pseudomonadota > Gammaproteobacteria > Burkholderiales > Usitatibacteraceae > UKL13-2. The sequence goes on along the minus strand of JAYVYF010000059.1, from coordinate 3,922 downwards.
TCTTTGTGCGGTTGGTCGCATCGCCAATACCAAGGGGTTTGGCTTGGAAGAGTTAGGCATTCCTGCGGCCAAAGTGGTGGAGACAAATGAATATCTGGAAACGCTCTACCCCAATATTTTTGCTTGTGGCGATGTGGCCGGGCCGTTTCAGTTCACCCACACGGCGGCACACATGGCGTGGTACGCCGCGGTCAACGCGCTGTTTGGGAAGTTTAAAAAATTCAAGGTGGATTATTCGGTGGTGCCATGGGCTACATTCACCGATCCTGAAGTGGCGCGCGTGGGCATAAACGAGCAGGAAGCGCGCGAGAAAAAAATTCCGCACGATGTGTTCGTATACGGCATCGATGATCTGGATCGCGCCATTGCTGATAGTGAAGCGCATGGCTTTGTTAAAGTGATAACACCGCCGGGCAGCGACAAAATATTGGGTGCTACCATCGTCGGCGAGCATGCAGGCGATTTACTGGTTGAGTTTGTGGCAGCGATGAAGCATGGCTTTGGTCTGGAAGGTATTTTGTCGACTATTCATACTTATCCCACGCTGGGAGAAGCCAATAAATTTGCAGCGGGTGTATATAAACGTTCTACCGCAACGGTCGGCAAACTCGCCGTCGGCAAGGCGTTGAATGACTGGACACGCGGCGACGGCAGCTTGGGCACGGTCATCAACAAGGGTCTTGCTTTGCTGATTTCGCCAGACAATACGCCCGCGTATCCCAAGCAGGAAGCGGTGCAAGCAAATGAACACATCGCGATTAAAACCTAGGGAATAATTTTTGAGACTAACGGAGTTGACATGGATATTCGTATGAAACCATTTATTTTATTTATCGCGACATTGCTCACGACCATGGCAGTGGCGATGACCGCTTCTGCCCAACCGTTTGATCAAAGCCACAGCGCCTTTTCTGCTTTGCTCAAGAAGCACGTGGCGCTGTTGGACGGCGGTAAAACGTCGAAGGTGAACTATGTCGAATTCGGCAAGGACCGTGCTGCGTTAAAAAGCTATCTGGCGTCTGTTTCTAAAGTAAGCGAAGCAGAATTCAACGGCTGGACGAAACCACAGCGAATGGCATTTTTAATCAATGCCTACAACGGTTTTACGCTGGAACTGATGTTGCAAAATTATCCCGTAAAATCAATCAAAGATATTGGCGGCACCTTCGATAACCGCTGGAAGCGCAAGTTTTTTAAATTGTTCGGCCAGGACTTTTATCTCGACAAGATAGAGCATGAAACCTTGCGCAAGCCCGGCGCGTTTGATGATCCGCGCGTTCATTTTGCCGTTAATTGCGCCTCCATTGGCTGCCCCGCGCTACGCGAAGAAGCGTTTACAGCCGACAAACTCGACAATCAATTGGAAGAGCAAACCATACGGTTTTTGTCAGACAGATCACGTAACCGCTATGAACAAAAGAGTGGAAATCTGGCGGTATCGATGATCTTCAAATGGTTCAAGGAAGATTGGGAGTCTGGCTACAAAGGATTTGACGGCAAGACACCGCCTATCAAATCCCGTGAAGACTATTTCGCACGCTATGCAAAATTGCTTGCTGATGCGCCCGCTGATCAGCAGAAAATTGCGGATGGTAAAGCAGACATTTCGTTTATGGACTATGACTGGTCGATTAACGCCGTGAAGTAAACATCCGGGGATTTATTAAGCAGGCGGCGGCGAGAATATGCAACCCTAGGTTTGGCGGATGTTCCAAGCCAATAAGGCTCCAAAATACCCGCCAATGCTGGTGTTTGTGCCTCAATTTTCGAAAAGCCTTTGTTTTTTAAAGGTTATTTGTTATTCGTTGATATTTTGCCGCGTCAGCTTGGGGCGTTTGCCAATAATAACGTTCACCATGATGTCTTTTTGACTGCGAATCAGGCTGAATTTTGCATCTGAACCGGGCTTTAATGATGCAATGATGGTCATAGCGGCCTTGCTATCCTGAATAGGCTTGTCGTTAATGGCGGTGATGACATCGCCGGTTTTTAAACCTGCCTTTTCTGCAGGGCTGGCGCGACTTACGTTTGATACCAAGACGCCGCGCGCTTCTGGCAAGCGCAGCGATTCGGCTAATTCTGGCGTAATGTCCTGCTGGCTGACGCCAACGAATCCGCGGGTCACCGAGCCTTGCGCAATGATCTGTTCCATCACGTCTTTAGCCATCGAGACCGGAATCGCGAAACCAATGCCGAGTGAACCGCCGGTACGTGAGTAAATGACGCTGTTAATGCCAATCAGATTGCCATTCACATCGACCAACGCGCCGCCGGAATTGCCGGGGTTGATCGCAGCATCGGTCTGAATAAAGTTTTCATAGTTATTCACACCCAATCGGTTACGTCCCAGCGCGCTGACGATACCCATGGTGACGGTTTGGCCCACGCCGAAAGGATCGCCTACCGCTAACACGACATCGCCGACGGCGGCTTTTTCGGATTGGCCGAATGTAATTGGTGTAAGCCCCTTACCTTCGACACGCAATACCGCCAAATCGCTGTCGGGATCTGTGCCGACAACCTTGCCCATCATGACGCGGCCATCTGCGAACGAAATTTTGATTTCGGCGGAGCCGTTCACCACATGGTCGTTAGTGAGTACATACCCGCCTTTGTCGTCAGCATTGACGATGACACCTGAGCCGAGGCTAGCTTGTGCCTCGGTTTGGCCTGGGTCTTCCTGATCCTCCGGTTGGCCAAAAAAGCGGCGGAACAACGGGTCGTTGGTCAGCGGATGGCCCGCAGGTAATTTACTGTCGCGGGAAGTAGAAACGTTAACCACCGAAATCATCGCTTTTTTTGCCGCGTCGCTATAACTATTTCGGGCAGCACCGAGGTTGCCTACGTTTACCAAGCCGCCGGGAGCTGTCGACTCGCGAATTTCGACGACATTTTTACGCCACGGATTCCAATCCGGCCGAATCAGGGTGACCACAAATACCAGCGCGAGCGTGACGGTGACGAATTCAGCAAAAGTTAACCAGAGGCGACGCATGATGTAGGCAACTTATTTCTAAAAATTAAAGATATTTTAGTATGGGGGCGACTGGTCTAAAAAACAACGGGAGCACCTGTTGATCGACATGAAATGGGCTCCCGTGGTTTCTTAAACTTTTCACTGATGTTGGTGTGGAAGGCTATTTCTTTAAGGAATCACGAATTTCACGCAACAAAATTACGTTTTCCGGCGTAACGGCAGGAGGTACCGCGCCCTTGAGCTTGTTAATCTGTTTTACCATCAGGAAAATAATGAACGCAAGAATCGCAAATTGAATCACGGCCGTGATGAAGCTGCCGTAGGCAAACACGGCGCCGGCCTTTTTTGCGTCGATCAGCGTCATGCCGGCCGCTTGATTATTCAGCCCGATAAACATATTGTTGAAATCCAGTCCCCCCGTCAGTTTACCGATAATCGGCATAATCAGATCGCCGACCACGGAATCAACAATCTTTCCGAACGCGCCGCCAATAATTACACCGACCGCGAGATCCATCACATTGCCTTTTACCGCAAATTCCTTGAATTCCGACATCACGCTCATTGTTAACCCCTTGGATAATGATTTTATTTAAAAAATGGCCCTACGAACTTGTTGTAAACGGCTCCTGAAGTCACTATTGGTCGTTGCAACTTGGGTGTAAGTTTGTCGTCGAACAAAATCATTAAGCAACTATTAGCTTCAAAATAGGCTAATAACTGCTTAATGCGCTCCCAAACTATCGCTTAATTGCGTATTGACATTGTTAAAAACGCCGGAGGGGCTTAAGTTTATTGCCGCAATCCGGTAAAATGCGGGCGTTGGATGAAATTATCCGATGTTGCTTTGACCGAAGTTATCTTTCCTTCCCGTTTAAATAGCGAAAATTCATTATGAGCGCAATCGTTCTCGACCAAGTCGATCCCCAAAAACGTCGTTTATTA
>JAYVYF010000058.1:0-12032 GCA_043784585.1 Burkholderiales bacterium | reverse complement strand
TGTGCCGGTGATAAACGACCTGCTCGCGTAGAATGTGCTGCGCAACAGGTGCTTCGCTATTTGTAACAAGTGGCGAAGTTAAACGGGAAGCGTGTGCTTGAGCTCAGTCTGGGTGAGAAAACCACGCACTGCCCCCGCAACGGTAATTGGGATGTTTCGATTCAGCACCACTGGACAGCATTTTTGTCTGGGAAGGGAATCTGAAATGATAACAAGTTTGCTATCAACCCATTAGTCCGGATACCGGCCTTTCGCCGCAACGCTGGCCACACTTTTTTTGGTTGGCCCGTGTTGTGCCGGTGTGTTGCGGCCTTCATTATGTTTGCCGCAACATGAACTATCACGCGGCTTGCGGGGACGCTCGCCGCTTCACTGAAAACTTTCCATGAAACCCAAATATAAAAATTTCAAACCGATGTTATCTGCGGCGGCACTAACCATTGCGGCATTACCACTGTTGCCGCTTTCGTCTGCGCTTCACGCACAAACGCAAACGCAGGACGCCATCCCCGAAGCCGCACTTCCAAACGTGCTGGTGACAGCCACTCGCATGCCGCTGGTGGAAGAAGCCACGCTGGCGCAAACCACGGTTATTACACGGCGCGACATTGAGGCTGCCGGCTCATCAACGCTGGTAGAGCTGCTGCAGCGTGCGGCAGGCGTTGAAATTCGCTCCACAGGCGGCGCGGGGCAGCCTTCAGGCGTGTTTATTCGCGGCGCAAGTGCTCAGCAGACACTGGTGTTGGTGGATGGGCTGCGTCTTAGTTCGGCGACGGCAGGCGGTGCAGCATTTGAAAATATTGCGCTCGATTTGATTGAGCGAATCGAAGTCGTAAAAGGCCCGATGTCGAGCCTTTATGGCTCGGACGCGATTGGCGGTGTGGTGCAGATTTTCACGCGCGGCGATAGCAAACCGCGATTGACCGCTGAGCTTGGCGTCGGCTCAAATTCAACCCTCGCATTCAATACTGGCTTTTCGGCCATTGAGGGCGGCACCTCGCTGACCTTAAACGCCGGTTACCGCCGAGTCTCCGCACGCTCGGCGAGCAATGTAAATGCAGGGCCGTTCGTCTATAACCCTGACCGAGACGCCTATGACAACACGAATCTGCTGATGAAAGTGACGCACACTTTATGGCAGGGCGAAGTGTTATCGGTGAGCGCATGGCAATCTGTGGGGCACACCAAGTTTGACGACGGCCCGACGGGCGATCCATCGAACAAGCAGACTTTGTCTGGTGTGCAATTAGCTTCTGAGAACAATTTCGCCAGTTTTTGGAAATCCAATCTGCGCCTCGGCCAGACCACCGATAACAGCGTCATTTCATCGAGCTTTCCTGGCGAGTTCAAAACCAAACAAAACCAGCTCATCTGGCAGAACCAATTCACCACTCCCGTCGGGGCATGGTTGCTGGGCTATGAATGGCTTGATCAGCGCGTTTCCAGCACCACCGAATATGATAAAAGCAAACGTGATACGCAATCATTTTTCGCCAGCGTGAATGAAACCATCGATCAGCAACGTTTAAGTGCCAGCGTCAGGCGAGATCGCGAAGATCAATTTGGCAGCCGCACCACGGGCTCGATTTCATACGGGATTCAGCTCCAATCTGATGAATTGGTTTACGCAAGTTACGGTGAAGCATTCCGCGCGCCCTCATTTAACGATCTTTACTATCCAGGCTTCAGCAACCCTTTATTGCGCCCTGAAAAATCGAGAAGCGTTGAATACGGCTGGCGCGTGACGAAACCGGAATATCGCTTGAATCTCGCGATTTTTGATAACCAGATTGATGATTTGATTGCCTTTGATTTTGAAACCAATGCGCCGCAAAACATTCGGCGCGCGCATATCAAAGGTCTGGAACTCTCCACCGATTTTGCGTGGGCAGGATTTAACTGGCGTGGTGCCGCGACCGCGCAACGCCCCGAAGATAGTGAGACTCACAAACAGCTTCGTTCGCGCGCCAAACAATTTGGCTCCATTGCGATATCAAAGATCTGGAATCAATGGGATTTCGCGGTAAATATCACCGGCAATGGCAAACGGTTTGACTCTGGCTCTGAAGCGGTCAGTTCAAAACTGGCGGGCTACACCTTACTAGCCGGTAGCGTACGTTATCGCATCGACAAAACGTGGACGCTGGAACTGAGCGGGCAAAACTTGACGGCCCGCAACTACGAACTTGCCCGTGGATACAATACGCCAGGCCGCAACGTGTTTTTCAACGTCAAAGCAGTCGCGTTCTAAATAAAATCTGATAAACAAACCCCAGCATTGGCGAATATCACAGGCAATTTATGCGTTTAAGCGCCCGCCGATACTGGGGTTTCGTTTTTTAATTGGTCGGCGAACAACAACAGGACGATAATTATTTAGGCTGCTTCTTTCGGCTTTTTTACAGTGGGTTTCCCAGCGGCTGGGGGCTTTGCAGTTGGTTTTTTGGTTGCGGGCTTCTTGGCAATAGGCGATTTGGCTGTTGGTTTTTTTGCTACGAGTTTTGTCGTGCGTGGCTTTTTTACTGTCGCGGTTTTAGCGGTTGGTTTTTTTGCAGCCGGTTTTTTTGCAGCTGGTTTTTTCGCGACAGGTTTCTTGGCTTTTATAGGCGCTGCAGCTTCCTCGGCTTTTGTCTTCACGTCGCGCTTTGGTTTTGGATATTCCAGCTTGCCCTCTTGCCATAATTCTTCGAGCTTGTAGTATTCACGCACAGCGGGCTGCATGATGTGCACCACGATATCGCCGCAGTCGACCAGCACCCATTCGCCAGTGCCTTCGCCTTCGCTACCGATAATATCGTAACCAGCCTCTTTGACTTTTTCGATGACGTTATTCGCCAACGCTTTCGTCTGGCGGGTTGAGTCCCCGCTCGCGATGGCAATATAATCGAAAACGGAGGTCAGTTTCATCACGTTGACGAGTTGAATATCGCGCGCTTTGATGTCTTCAAGCGCATCAATGACTACGGCGGTTAAGGTTTTTTTAGCCATCTTGGTGGTGCCTTTGAAAATATGTTTGATCGAGTGTGTTCGGTGATGTGCTCAGCTATTTGTTTAGCCATCAGGTAAACATCAGGCAAAACGATAGAGGTGGTGCTTATCAATATAGTCGCAAACGGAAAGGGGCACCATGGCCCGAATTGATTCGTGATTTGCGAGCGCTGCGCGTACTGCGGTAGAGGATATCGGTGGGGGTAATGTTTTAAGCGATATCCAGACACCTGCACTGGGCACCGGCTGGTCTGATGTGGTTTCACGAGATCGAATTTCAGCCGAAAATTCAACTCCCCATTCAGGTGAAGAATCTGTGCCAGCGCGCATGATAACCGCAAAATTAGTTAATTTGAACAAATCGCGCCATCGATGCCAGGTATCGAGCTTCGCAAAAGCATCGTAACCGATTAGCCAAAAAAACGGGTGGGCATTACCGAACTCAGCTCGGATTTCGGTCAAGGTGTCGAACGTGTAGGTCGCGCCTTCGCGTTTTAATTCACGTTCATCAATGCGGATGTTGCCGTTTGCATCAACCGCATTTATCGCATTTACTGGGTCTAGCCCCAGCCCTAAACCTAAACGCAGCATCTCAACACGATGCTGGGCTGAGGCAAATGGCGCGCGGCCACGTTGATAAGGATTGCCCGCGGGCAGCACGATCAGGCTCTTGGGTTCCAACTCGGTCAAGGCCGCATGCGCGACGGCCACATGACCGAAGTGCACAGGATCAAAGGTGCCACCAAAAAAAACAATCGGCTGCGGGACAGTTAAAATCGAAGTCAAAATCGAAATTAAATTCTACAGTTCAAATCAACGCGTCAACGACTTCAAACGCGGATCTGGCCATCACCAAACACCACCCATTTTTGCGATGTCAGCCCATCGAGACCGACGGGACCGCGCGCATGCAGTTTGTCGGTGGAGATACCGATTTCTGCGCCGAGGCCGTATTCAAAGCCATCGGCAAATCGTGTGGACGCATTTACGATCACCGATGCCGAATCAACCTCGCGGAGAAAACGCATGGCGTGAGAATGATTTTCGGTGATGATGGCATCGGTGTGGTGAGAGCCGTATTTTGCGATGTGGTTCATCGCCTCATCTAAATCAGTGACGATTTTAATTGCAACTATTGCTGCTGAATATTCTTCAAACCAGTCGGCCTCGGTTGCATCGGTGATCTGCAAAATGCCTTGCGAGGCAAGCAGGGCGCGGCTTTCTGGGCATGCGCGCAGCTCGACCTGTTTTGCCAGATAAATTTTTGCGATTTGTGGCAGCACATTCGGCGCAATATTTTTAGCGATCAATAACGTCTCCATCGTGTTGCAGGGCGCATAACGTTGCGTCTTTGCATTGTCAGCAATGATGATGGCTTTCTCGACATCGGCGCTGTCGTCAATGTAAACATGGCACACGCCATCAAGGTGTTTAATCACGGGCATCATTGCCTCATTCGCAATTTTAGAAGTCAGACTTTTTCCCCCGCGCGGAATAATCACATCAATCACATCCTCCATCGCCAGCATCACTGTGACAGCCGCTCGATCTGTCGTGGACACCAATTGCACCGCGGTAACAGGCAGGCCCGCCGCCGCCAAGCCCGCCACGATGCAGGCATGAATGGCGAGATTACTCTCAAGCGCCTCACTGCCGCCGCGTAAAATACACGCGTTACCAGATTTTAAGCACAGCGCTGCGGCGTCTGCGGTCACGTTAGGACGCGATTCGTAAATCATGCCAATCACACCTAACGGCACGCGCATTTTGCCGACTTGAATACCGGACGGTCGAAATTTGAGATCGCTCATTTCACCCACCGGATCTGGTAGTGCCGCCACTTCGCGCACACCCTCGGCCATGGCTTGAATTGATTTTGCGGTGAGCGATAAACGATCAATAAAGGCTTGGTCGTGACCATTTAGTTTTGCGCGGGCAAGATCGTTTGCATTGGCACCCAGCATGACAGCGGTGTGCTCCACCATCGTATCGGCGGCATAGACGAGCGCCGCGTTTTTGCTTGCGGTAGGTGCGCGCGCAAGTTCACGTGCCGCCGCCTTGGCCGAAATACCAATACGATGCATGGTTTCTGCGACGTCGCTATTTAATTTCGGTTGCGTTAAATCATTTGCCATTGCGTTTGCCGTTGCTTTTGTATTTGTCTTTACCATTGCTAATTTTAACTGGAATGCTAGGTGTCCGTTTTCACGTGCCGGTCTGCCAAGTGCGGAGGCCCGCGCGCACCCCGGCAATCCCGCACGCCAATTGAAATAGTGCGTCCCACGGATTATTGCTTTCAAGGCCTTTAATCATGCGATCTATTCTGGCGGCGAGTAAATTGAGTTTTGTTAGGCTATCCGGCGTGTGCCGACGCGCGGTGCGCTCCAGTTCGCGCACCTTGCCGGGATGCGGCGCTCTGCCGGATTTGGTGATGCCGCGCACGCGCATCAGCATGCGCAATTCATTTGCCAGCACCCACAAAATCAGCGGCGGCGCTTCGCCTTCCGCATTCAGTCCGTCCAGCATTCGGCAAATGCGCGCAGCCTTGTCTTTATCCGCACCGTCGTGAATTGCAGACACCAATTGAAACGGGCTAAATCGCGACACATCTGCCACACATGCTTCGAGCACAGCCTGTGCTATTTCACCGCGCGGGCATAACAGCGCCAGCTTTTTGATTTCTTGCTGCGCGGCTAATAAGTTGCCTTCGACACGGTCCGCTAAATAATCAAGCGCCTCATCGTTCACACGTTGATCCTGCCGCGCCAGGCGGCCCGCCAGCCAGCGCGGCAAATGGGCACGCTCGACCGGCATCGCTTCAATCATAGTAGCCGCGCGCTCAAGGGCAATAAACCATTTGGTTTGTTTACCCTGCCAATCCATTTCGGGCAGCGTGATGAGCGTCACGGTGTCGTCGGGCACCCGGGCGCAGTAATCGGCAATCGCCTGTGAGCCGTCTTTGCCAGGTTTGCCGGAGGGAATACGAATCTCGACAAACCGAAGTAACGCAAAAAGCGACAGGGCGCTACTCGCCGCCAGCAGGCTGTCCCAATCAAAACCAGATTCTGCGGTAAATACTTCGCGCTCAACGTAGCCGGTTTTTTTGGCAAGATCGCGGAAGCAATCCGCTGCCTCCAGCGCGCCTAACGGCTCTGCCCCAAAAATTACCGTCAATGGTGGCAACGCTTTAGGCGGGCGTTCGAGGAATTGCTCAGCCGTTAGTCGCATAGCGCATGACAAATTGATTGCATTTTGCTTCGAAGATCTTGAACAGACGGGCTCAGAAACGACGTTTAATTGACATGGCCGACCGCTGCCATGCGTCGCAGTATTTGCCCGACAATGTCTTTCTCCATATCGGTGTACAACAGCGCTTCTTCCTGCTGTTTTGCAATGATCAAGGAATCGTTGTAGGTCAGAATCCGCGTCAGCTGGATCTCACTGGTGGGAATGAGCACCCGTCCACTTGACTCGGCAAATTGATAGCGCACCAGCAGCTTTAATTCATATTCACGCACACGCCCCGCACCCGACAACGATAAAATTTGCCGGTCACGTCGTTCAACGCTGATGGTGAGCTCCGCATCGGCGGCGTTTGCGGTTGTCACTGGTTTGGTAGATGTAGTGCCCAACTCACGTCGCACCAGACTCGCGACCGCCGAAGTGCTGGGAGCCGCTACAAATATGCCTTTATAGGGCAATTCATATGAACCCCGCAGCGCGAAACCACATCCAGCAAGGCTGGCTAGGCATATGAAGCCTAATACCGCCATCGCGATGGCATTAGCAGCGTTGGTCTTAATCGCATCAGACCACAACATTGATAAGCTTTCCCGGCACGATAATCACTTTTTTAATCGCCTTGCCGTCCGTATGTTTTGCCACGCTTTCATCGGCCAACGCGAGCGCTTCAATTGTTTCCCTGCTTGCATCGGCACGCACTGAAATCTGCCCGCGTAATTTGCCATTCACTTGCACCACGATTTGCACTTCGTCCTGCACCAAAGCGGCTTCATCGACTTTTGGCCATGGCGCATCCATGATTTCGCCAAGCGCTGCCTTGAAGCCCAGTTTGTCCCACAATTGAAATGTGATGTGAGGTGCTATTGGATAAAGCATGCGAATCAAGATTGATATGCCCTCACGCGTGACGGCAGCGGCATGCACATCAGAGGTAGTTTTCAATTCTTCCAGCGAATTCAACATTTTCATCGCCGCCGATACCACCGTGTTGTACTGCAAGCGCTGGTAGTCGTGCGTGGCTTGTTTGAGAATGCTGTGGACGGCATGGCGCAAGGCTTTCAGTTCGCGTGAAAGCTGATTCGCATCCATTTTTACCGGGGCATTTTTTACTGCCTCACGCTCCGTTAATCCAAAGGCATAAACCCGGCGCAGAAATCGAAATACGCCTTCAGCGCCGGAATCCGACCAAGCCGCGCTTTGGTCCGGCGGTCCAGCGAACATAACATAAGCGCGTGCCGTGTCTGCGCCGAATTTTTCGATAATATCTTTGGGCTCGACCACGTTGTTTTTGGACTTAGACATTTTTTCCATGCCGCCCAGGATTACCGACTGCCCATCCTCTTTGGAAATTGCACCGACAGGACGGCCTTTTTCATCATAGGTCACTTCAATCTCATTCGGGTAATACCAGCGCTTTTTGCCCGTATCATCCTGACGATAAAAGCACTCCTTTGACAACATTCCCTGGGTGAACAAATTGGTGAACGGCTCATCGAAATTAATGAGACCAAAGTCTTTCATTACCTTCGTCCAGAAACGCGCGTAAAGCAAATGCAAAACCGCATGCTCGATGCCGCCGATGTACTGATCCATCGGCATCCAGTAATCATTACGTGCATCCACCATACTCATGCTGGAATTGGGTGAACAATAGCGCATGAAATACCAAGATGAATCAACAAACGTATCCATAGTATCTGTTTCACGCTGCGCCGGTTCACCACATTTCGGGCAGGCGCAATTCAGAAACCGTTCATCTTTTTTGAGCGGATTACCCGAGCCATCCGGTACCAAGTCTTCTGGCAATATCACCGGTAGATCGGCATACGGCACCGGCACCGGGCCACAAGTATCGCAATTGATAATCGGAATCGGCGTGCCCCAATAGCGCTGACGCGAAATGCCCCAATCGCGGAGCCGATATTGGATTTTCTTTTCGCCACCGTTTGGCTTTAGCTGCATTACGAGGTAATCAATCGCAGCCTCATATTTCATACCCTCTAGCGCACCAGAATCAATGCATGTGCCGTGGTCAGCATAATGCGCTTGCCACGCACTGGTCGAATACAGCTTGCCCGAATCAATTACCTGCTTAATCGGCAACGCATATTTTTTCGCAAACGCAAAGTCTCGTTCATCGTGCGCAGGCACGCCCCATCACTGCGCCATCGCCATACGTCATCAAAACATAGTTGCCCACCCAGACCGGAATTTGTTCATTCGTAAGCGGATGGATGACGGTCTGGCCGGTGGGCATGCCCTTCTTTTCCATCGTCGCCATATCGGCCTCGGCCACACCACCTTTTTTGCATTCCTCAATGAACGCATGCAGCTCAGGATCATCTGCTGCTGCAATCGTAGCGAGCAGATGCTCGGGTGCCACCGCGCAAAACGTGACGCCCATGATGGTATCGGCACGAGTGGTGAAAACGAATAATTTGCCTTCCTGCACTAATTTGCTCGCCGCGTCTTTGACATCGTGCGTAAACGCGAAGCGAACACCAGTCGATTTACCGATCCAGTTTTCCTGCATCGTGCGCACCTGGTTTGGCCAGCCAGTGAGCTTGGTTTTCACACCGTCAAGCAGTTCTTCTGCATAGGCAGTGATTGCCAAATAATAGCCTGGGATTTCGCGTTTTTCCACGGCTACACCTGAACGCCAGCCCTTGCCGTCTATTACTTGCTCGTTGGCGAGCACGGTCTGATCGACCGGGTCCCAATTCACCACCTGCGTTTTACGGTACGCAATGCCTTTTTCCAGCATCTTCAAAAACAGCCATTGATTCCATTTATAGTAGCTCGGATCACAGGTCGCAATCTCACGCGACCAATCAAACGCCAAACCCAGCGGCTGCATTTGTGATTTCATATCGGCAATATTGGCTCGCGTCCATTTGGCCGGCGGTACGTTATTCGCGATGGCCGCATTCTCTGCCGGCATACCAAACGCATCCCAGCCCATTGGCATCAGGACGTTATATCCATTCATGCGCAAATAGCGCAGCATCACATCGTTGATCGTGTAATTGCGCACGTGGCCCATGTGCAGCTTGCCCGAGGGGTAGGGCAACATCGAGCAGGCGTAAAATTTGGGCCGCGATTTGCCGTCAGGACCGACTGCGTTTTCAGTGACGTGGTAGGCGCCTGTGGCAGCCCAATGCGCCTGCGCGCGGGCTTCAATTTTTTTGGGTTGGTAGGTTGGTTCCATCAAATGTGCGGTCAAAAAAAGAAGGTTTTCAGCGCGAAAACGACTGCCTTTATTATACATTGGGGCTCCGCCCTGCTTAAGCCTACCCTCAGTAAACCCAGTACTAATTGACGTCAAATTCAGGAGAGCATCTTTTTAATTCAGATATTCCCCTGAATTTCGTTTTTTTTGTTAGACGTCCAGGTTTTGTACTACCAAGGCGTTCGTCTCGATAAACGCCCGGCGCGGCTCAACATCGTCGCCCATTAAAGTGGTGAAGATTTCGTCGGCCGCAATAGCGTCTTCGATTTGTACGCGATTCAGGATGCGCACCTTTGGATCCATCGTGGTTTCCCACAATTGTTCCGGGTTCATTTCGCCTAGGCCTTTGTAGCGCTGAATATGCATGCCATCTTTGGCCTGCTCGATTAGCCAACTTAGCGCGGCGGCAAAAGACTTGACCGCTAGTGATTTTTCACCGCGTTTGATTTCAGCACCGTCACGAATTAGGCCGTTGAGTGTGAGCGACGTTTTAACAATCTGCTCATAGTCACCCGTTTCGATGAAAGTGGAATCGATAATGGTTGAACGGGTGTTGCCGTGCAGTGTTTTAACGCAACGCAGACGATACCCGTCATGTGCCTCGTCCTGCTCGACTTTGACCACCAAGTGATGCGCACCGATCGCATCCGTCAGCCACACCGCCGCTTTTGATGCGCTCTCTGAGGTTTTTAAATCGATGCGTGGACACTGCAATAAACCGGTCAACACCTCTGGATCAAACATTCGCGATAATCGAGTAATGACGGCTTCGGTCATCAGGAAATCTTTGGCTATGTTCTCTAGCGCTTCGCCCGCAATGAGTGCGCTCCCGCTGCCTGGGTTGAGAATGGCGTCATTTAAAGCTTTTTTGAGTTGCGCCTGTTTGAGATCCAGCTCATCTTTTACGTAACGCTCTTCTTTACCGCTTTTTATTTTGTAGAGTGGTGGCTGCGCGATGTAGATGTAGCCGTTTTCAACCAGTTGCGGCATTTGCCGAAAGAAGAAAGTAAGCAGCAGCGTGCGAATGTGCGCGCCGTCAACGTCAGCATCGGTCATGATGATGATGCGGTGATAACGAAGCTTCTCGTGATTAAAATCATCGCGGCCTATCCCTGCGCCGAGCGCGGTAATCAAGGTCGCAATTTGCTCGGACGAGATCACTTTATCGATACGCGCTTTTTCTACGTTCAACACTTTTCCGCGCAATGGCAAAATTGCCTGAAATTTACGATCTCGACCCTGCTTGGCGGAGCCGCCTGCGGAGTCACCCTCAACGATATAAATTTCACAAAGCGCCGGATCTTTTTCCTGACAGTCGGCTAACTTTCCGGGCAGTCCAACGCCATCCATCACGCCTTTGCGGCGCGTCAGTTCACGCGCCTTGCGTGCGGCATCCCGTGCTCTGGCGGCATCGATGATCTTATTGCAAATGGTTTTGGCATCCGCTGGGTTTTCAAGCAAGTATTCGGAGAGTTTCGTCCCCACCACCTCTGAAACCACCGGCTGCACCTCGCTCGACACCAGCTTATCTTTTGTTTGCGACGAAAACTTGGGTTCCGGTACTTTGACTGATAAAACGCAGGTCAAACCTTCGCGCATGTCATCGCCGGATGTTTCTACTTTCGCCTTTTTCGCGAGCTCATTTTCTTCAATAAATTTGTTCATTACACGCGTGAGTGCGGTACGTAAACCGGTTAAGTGTGTGCCGCCATCACGCTGCGGAATGTTGTTGGTAAAACATTGCACGGTTTCGCCATAACTGTCATTCCACTGCATGGAGACTTCGATGGTCATCCCATCCTTTTCGCCTATCGCGTAGAAAATCTTGGGGTGTAATACGGTTTTTGAGCGATTCATATACTCAACAAAGCCCTTCACCCCGCCCGAGTATGCGAAATTTTCACTCTTACCATTGCGTTGATCCACCAGCTCGATTTTCACGCCGTTATTCAAAAACGACAGCTCACGCAGGCGCTTGGCCAAAATTTCATAGTGAAACTCGACAAGGGTGAAGGTCTCTTTTGCGGCCAGGAAATGAACTTCAGTGCCGCGTTTATCGGTATTGCCTACAACAGCCAAAGGTGCCACTCTTTCACCGTGGCGAAACTCCATTTCATGAACTTTGCCATCGCGGCGAATGCGTAGCTTTAGCCACTCGGAAAGCGCATTTACGACCGATATGCCCACGCCATGCAATCCACCAGACACCTTGTATGAATTAGCATCAAATTTTCCACCTGCATGCAGTTCTGTCATGACGATTTCTGCAGCTGACCGTTTGAACTCATCATCTTCTTTAACGCGCGTGGGAATGCCTCGACCGTTATCAGTAACCGAGATGGAATTATCGGTGTGAATAGTAATTTTGATATCGTCACAATGCCCAGCAAGAGCCTCATCAATGGCGTTATCGACCACCTCGAAGACCATGTGATGCAAACCACTGCCGTCTGACGTGTCACCGATGTACATGCCGGGTCGTTTGCGTACTGCCTCCAGACCCTTCAAAATTTTAATGGAATCCTCATCGTAGGCAGTTTCGTCTACTTTTTTCTGTGGCTTTGGATTTGAT
>JAYVYF010000057.1:0-1791 GCA_043784585.1 Burkholderiales bacterium | reverse complement strand
CCTGGAGCACGCCATCTGGCGCGCCGCTGAGCGTGGCGCTGCTGCAAGGCAATATCAGCCAAGAACTAAAATGGCGCGAAGATGAATTGAGTAAAAGCCTGTTTAACTATCAAGAGCTGGCGCTGAAGTCGCGCGCCAAGCTGATCGTTTTGCCGGAAACGGCGGCGCCTATTTTTTATCACGACCTGCCCGTTGATTTTTTAACGTCGCTGAGGCTGCGTGCACAAAACAACGGCGGCGATCTCATCATTGGCGCGCCATACTCAATGCCCGCAACGGCCAGCGCGCCCGTGCCGTTTTTTAATAGCGCTATTTCGATGGGCGTGGCACCCTCCCAGCGTTATTCGAAAGACCATCTGGTGGCCTTTGGCGAATTCATCCCGCCGCTATTTTCGTGGGTATATTCATGGCTGTCGATTCCACTTTCCGGCTTCACCCAAGGCGGCAGAGAGCAAGCATCCATGAGGCTCTCCAACCATTTGGTTGCGATCAATATTTGCTATGAAGATGCTTTTGGCAGCGAAGTCGCGCGACCATTACCCGAAGCCGAATTGCTGGTCAATATGTCCAATATGGCGTGGTATGGGCATTCGCTAGCCGCTGATCAGCATGTGCAGTTTTCGCAAATGCGCGCGATGGAAACATCCCGCTGGATGCTGCGCTCGACCAATACCGGCGTAACCGCCGCGGTGAACGAGCGCGGAGAAATTGTCAAATCACTGCCGCAATTTACGCGCGGCGTGTTGGAAATCGATGCCATTCCGCGCCAGGGCACGACACTATATGCACGTTGGCGGGATGCGCCGGTGTTGATCTCGCTAATTGTGCTGATGAGCCTGTTTGTACTGCGAACTCCAGGCAAAACCGACTGAGCTACGGATAAGGCGGTATTGCCTTTTGATAACACCAGGCGCAACACCGCCTGCAATACCACGTAAAATCATGGTCTTCGGCACATTTGACTTTGGCAGCAATTGATGATCACTTTTCAGCAAATTATCCTTCGCCTTCAGCAATATTGGAGCAACCAGGGCTGCGCACTATTGCAGCCCTATGACATGGAAGTCGGTGCGGGCACTTCACACACGGCCACCTTCCTGCGCTCGCTGGGGCCAGAGCCCTGGCGCGCCGCCTATGTGCAGCCCTCACGCCGCCCAAAAGACGGTCGCTATGGCGAAAATCCGAATCGCTTGCAGCACTACTACCAATACCAAGTGGTGTTAAAACCCTCGCCACCGAATATTCTGGATTTGTATTTGGGTTCGCTCGAAGCCCTTGGCCTCGACCTTAAACAAAACGATGTGCGGTTTGTGGAAGATGATTGGGAAAACCCCACGCTCGGCGCGTGGGGACTGGGCTGGGAGGTGTGGCTGAACGGCATGGAGGTCACGCAATTCACCTATTTTCAGCAAGTGGGCGGCATCGAGTGCAAGCCGATCACCGGTGAGATCACCTATGGCATCGAGCGTCTTGCGATGTATTTGCAGAACAAAGAAAATGTTTACGATCTGGTGTGGACTACGCGCCAGGAGCAAGGTGTGGAGCGGATCTTGAGCTATGGCGATGTTTATCATCAGAATGAAGTAGAGCAATCGACTTACAATTTTAAGCACTCTGATGTGGCGCGTTTGCTGGTGCATTTCGCAGATTATGAGGCGGGTGCGAAACGCTTGATCGATGCCGCGCTCGCCTTGCCCGCCTATGAGCAGGTGCTCAAAGCCGCGCATACATTTAATCTGCTCGATGCACGCGGTGCAATTTCGGTAACCGAGCGGGCCGCCTATATTGGGC
>JAYVYF010000056.1:0-1952 GCA_043784585.1 Burkholderiales bacterium | reverse complement strand
CACGAATGCCATCGGCCACAATGACATCCGACAGCCGGATAATCCCCACGCCAGTTGCGGCAAGCTGTAGCAGCGTCTCCGCATTGTTCGCGCTCACGTTTCCGGTCACATCGATACTCTTGATACCCTGCTGACCGCTGTCAGCATTTGCAGTGTCGAACGGCCACCGGCGCAATTGCGGTGCGCCGCTGATTGACACGCAGTTGTGATGCGCCAGATCTTCAGGTGTTTTCGGCACGCCATGTTTTTTCAAATAAGCAGGTGAGGCACAGATAACCCGATGTAGATCACAAATCTTTTTCGCCACCAATGACGAATCACGCAGATTGCCGGTGCGAATTGCCACATCTGCGCCCTCTTCAATAAGATCCACCACCCGGTCAGTGACTGAAATTTCCAACTCAATGTCGGGATATTGATCCAGAAATCGCGGCAGTGCGGGTGCGAGCTGGTGCATGCCAAAAGCCACCCCGACATTGATGCGAAGCAGTCCTCTGGGGTGAGCGCTAAACCGGGTGACCTCGGTTTCCGCATCTTCAATATCGCTCAAGATACGCTTGGCGCTGGCGAAATAGGCTTCACCTTCGGCGGTCAGCGCGAGTTTGCGAGTGGTGCGATTCATCAGGCGCACGCCCAGTCTGTCCTCCATGCGCGTGACCAGCTTTGACAGCGCTGATGGCGTCAAATCCAGATCGCGCGACGCTGCTGAGAATCCGCCTAATTCAACCGAGCGCACAAAGGCGCGCATTTCCCCTGGCTTATCCAAAATATTCTTTCACAGGATTGTTGTTTATGAAATAAATTCCACAATATTATGCTTTTTTGCTTGATTGTCTTATAGGAAAAGGGAATGACATGATCATTGTAGGGCGTAGATGCCTTATTGGTGAGAGCAAAAATGCTTTACAAGGCTCATTAATGATGAAACTGGCCAAGGAGGCCAACATGAAAGCAACCGTCAAAACAGCTGTTCAAAATCGTTTAAGTCGTACGCGTATGTACGCAGCCCATGACGTAATCGGCAACCTGACCCAAGCCCTTGGTGAAAAGCTACGCCGCCAGCACGAAGCGTGGTTACGTCGCAGCAGGACTAAAAGTGTCAACGCAGCGATTGGCACCCCCGCCTGATATTAAGCGAACGATTAACCAAATTGTCAGCGGGCGGTAGCGGAGACCCGATTTTCGCCGCAGTGCGCCAGCCTAGCCGTGCATGAATGCGTATCAACGATTGCAGGCCTTGCACGCAAACGCCCGAAATCAACGGGCAGCATTCATGGGCTATATAATAACAATCCTGAAATATCTGCGTTGATCCCCATGAAACGTTCCCGCCCTAAAACCGCACTTCTTCAACCGGCGAAGCCGAAACAACCGAAGCGTCGAACAGCGCGCCTGGCGCGCGACGCGCAGCAGCTCATTACGCTGGCCGCGCACTGCACAAAAGCGGGCAGCCGCTATGAAGATATATTTTGGGAACGCGAAATTATCGCACTGGGTTCGAAACTGATGGCGGCGGGACAGGATTCCGTCATCGAAGCGGCGCTGGATAGCACGCTCGACAGCAGTCTTGAAAGCGATCTGGATACCCATGAAACGCTGATCTCATTTTGTGAAGCGGCGGCGGAGTGCTCGAGCGTTGATGTTACCGGCGCAAGTTTCGATACGCTGTTGATTGCGATGCCGATGGTAGCGTGGTCACGCTATGCCATTGCGTCCGGCCCGCTATCCATGACCGCCGTAAAAAGTGACACGGTCACCAACAAAACGGTCGACGCTTTACTGGCTGCGCTGCATACTCACATATTGGCGAAAGATGCACAAGCCTGCATGAGCCCCTATCTTTACAGCATTGATCAAATGCCGATCAGTTTTTCAGGCGTGCACAAGCTTGCGCAAAAACTTACTCACGCCGCCATTAACAATACGCAACCCAGTTTTGACTATGCAAAATT
>JAYVYF010000055.1:0-18657 GCA_043784585.1 Burkholderiales bacterium | reverse complement strand
TAGGTCTGTGCTTTGTTTCTGCATTTGTGATCCCCTTGGCTTGTGTGCAATGTTTTTCTGTTGTGCAGTTGGAGGTGAGGGGTTTTTAGAAGTTCCCATTGGGCAAGTTCTCGAAACCTAAAATTTTCGTCACTCCAGCCTCCCGGTTTGGGGACGCCGGGGTAACGGGGTTTTTAGAAGCTTCCATCTGATACCCAAGCCGCATTCACGCTGGATGCTGCGCTCCGCTAGAAATCAAAGTAGTGTCAGCATCAACAGGCGTAAATTTAGCGGCTGTCGTTGCAATACTAGACAATCTTGAATTGACGGATTCAGCCGTAAAAAACGCCACTGCCTCTCCCTCAATCCGAGTGCGTCGCATCGGCGGCAGGCTTTGCCAGATCCGTTTGCCATAGGGCTTGTCGACGAGGCGGTTATCGCCAATCATCAGCACACCACGATC
Source organism: Burkholderiales bacterium (assembly GCA_043784585.1). Classification (GTDB taxonomy): domain Bacteria; phylum Pseudomonadota; class Gammaproteobacteria; order Burkholderiales; family Usitatibacteraceae; genus UKL13-2. The sequence continues at coordinate 18,215 of JAYVYF010000055.1, read as the reverse complement.
ATGTTCGTCGCGAATCAATCGGCCTGCGCCCTGCTTTAATTTAATGGCGGCATAGGGAACTTGATAATGCATGAACGCATTACCGCCAGACTGATTGATCGCGTCAATCCTCGCCGCCAGTACGGGGTCGTCAGGCGCGGCGAACGGTAGCTTATCAATCACCACTACCGACAGCGCATCGCCTTTTACGTCAACGCCCTCCCAAAATGAGTGGCTGGCGACCAGCACCGCATTGCCCAACTTTCGAAAGCGTTCGAGCAACTCCGTGCGCGTGCCCTCGCCTTGCACCATCAACGGGAATGTGATGCCGCGCTGCTCGAATATTTCCTTAAGTAATCCGTGTGCGCGATCCATCGCTTTGAGCGACGTAAACAATAAAAATGCCCGTCCTGCAGCGGCTTCGATCAGCGGCAATGCCGCTTTCACAATCGCCTCAGTATGATCCGGTGTATTCGGCGCGGGTAAACCGGTGGGCAGATACAGCAAGGCCTGATTCGGATAATCAAACGGTGATGCCCATGACGCAGTTTCTACTTTTCCTTCATCTGCACGATCATTGAACGCATCGTCCTCGTCATCTTTGGTGTCTGCATTCATTAAACCCATTTCGGTTTGATAGTGGCCAAATTTGCCCTTCACGGCGAGCGTGGCCGAGGTAAAAATCCAGGCGCGTTTTTTTCCAAAAACTTGTTTGCGAAAAATATTGGCGACTGATAAGGGCGTGAGATGAAACGCAAGCGATTGCGAATAGGCCTCAGCCCAGCGAATCACGCCTTCAATTCCGCCCTCCCCACCGGCACCTTGCCATTGCGCCAGTTTTTGCGAAAGCTCGTCCGCGCGTTCAAGGCAATTCGCAATTTCCGGCGCACGCGCGGATTGACTTTCGAGCATTTCGCGCAGCTCGCCCATTTGCTCTTGTGCTTTGGTGTAGGCTTCAGCAAAACCTTCGCGATCGGCCACGCTGGCACCCGGCATGCGACCAAAATCTTCGCGCACGGTTAATCGTAAATCGCGTGTCGCCAGATCGAGCGCCATTGCCGATTCCTGCAGATTCTTGAAGTCGCCTGCATGCGCCACGCCCGCGAGCCGCGCATCGCGCGCCAGCTCAAGCATTTGCGAGGTCGAAACCGCTTCGCCAAAAAACATCGTGGCGGTATCGGGCAATTGATGTGCCTCATCAAACACAACGGTGTTGCAGGCGGGCAATAAATCCTGCGCACCGTCGTCCTTCAATACCAAATCGGCAAAAAATAAATGATGATTCACGACCACAACTTCAGCCTCCATGGCGGCTTTGCGCGCCTTCATCACGAAGCAGTCTGCATAGCGCCCGCACTGCGAGCCCAGACAATTTTCACGAGTCGATACCGCCGCATTCCACGCGTTTGAACGCTCTGGAACATCGGGCAATTCTGCTTTGTCACCCGTGCCGCCGCCACTGAGCGAGCGTTCAGAAAAGCGTCGAATCGTTGCGATGTGTTTCACGTCTTCACGATTCATAAAGCGGCCATCGGCCACCGCCTCTTCCAGATGATGCAGGCAGACATAATTCGCGCGGCCTTTCAGCAACGCGGTGGATACAGGAATGCCGAGTGCCGCAATCACGGTCGGAATATCCCGATGAAATAATTGATCTTGGAGGGTTTTGGTGCCCGTCGAAATAATCACTTTGCCACCGGATCGCAGCGCCGGCACCAAGTAGGCAAAGGTCTTGCCGGTGCCGGTTCCCGCCTCCGCAATCAGCACACCTGCCCGATCAATCGCCGCTTCAATTTTTTCCGCCATTTCGATCTGGCTGCTGCGATGGCGAAAACCTTCAATACGCTTGGCGAGCGCCCCCGAGGGCCCGAATATGCTGCTGAGTTCTGATACAGGTTTTGCCATGGGGCGATGATACCTTGGGGCGGCTTATTTTACGATCAAGCAATTTGCAGGATGGGTGCCCGATTTAGCCTCGTCTCCAATAGGGTGAGTGGCTTAGGGCCTGAGGGTCGGCCCGTCACAACCCTACACCGGAAAAAAACCCTCCACGGACAAGTACCGCTCGCCGGTATCGTAATTAAATCCGAGCACAGTCGCGCCGGCGGGTAATTCTGGTAACTTTTGCGCAATCGCAGCGAGCGTGGCGCCTGACGAAATTCCCACCAGCATGCCTTCTTCTCGCGCCGCACGTCGCGCCATCTCTCGCGCTGGCTCGGCGTCCACCTGGATCACGCCGTCGAGCAGCGACACATCCAGGTTTTTGGGGATAAAGCCCGCGCCAATCCCCTGAATCGGATGCGGCGACGGCGCTCCGCCGGAAATAACGGGCGATGCCGACGGTTCCACCGCGTAGACTTTTAGCTGCGGCCATTTTGCTTTCAAGACCATCGAACAACCGGTAATGTGTCCGCCACTGCCGACGCCGGTAATCATCGCATCGATACCATTCGGAAAATCCGCCAGAATTTCCAGCGCGGTGGTGCGCACGTGCGCATCAATATTGGCGGGGTTTTCAAATTGTTGCGGCACCCACGCGCCTGGTGTCGCCGCCGCCAGTTCCTGCGCCCGCGCAATCGCCCCCTTCATGCCTTTTTCACGCGGCGTGAGATCAAATGTAGCCCCATACGCCAGCATCAAGCGGCGACGTTCGATCGACATGCTGTCAGGCATCACCAAAATAAGCTTATAACCCTTCACCGCGGCCACCATCGCCAGGCCAATCCCGGTGTTGCCGGAGGTGGGCTCGATGATGATGCCGCCAGGTTTGAGCGCGCCTGAGCGTTCGGCATCTTCCACCATCGATAACGCAATCCGGTCCTTGATCGAGCCACCGGGATTGCTGCGCTCTGATTTAATCCATACATGATGCGACGTGCCAAACAAACGATTGATTTTGATATGCGGCGTGTTGCCGATCGTATGAAGAATGGAATCTGCGTTCATGTGTATTACCTCGTGGTGATGTCGTGGATTTAATCCACTGATTTTATCCTGCGCGCAATGCGCAGGCGCTGCTAAATTCGAGCACTTGCTTAGTATTTTAAAATGAGGCCGCTATGATGCTTATCAAGCACGTCAAATCCATGAAGTTGATCGAAAATGAACCTTATTGCTGTCGCCACCCCTACGCTATACACCTTTCGCCGTTGTCCCTATGCGATCCGCGCGCGCTTGGCCATTGCGGAGAGTGGCGTAATAGTGAGCCTGCATGAGGTGGCGCTACGCAACAAACCAGCGGAAATGTTGGCAATTTCGCCGAAAGCAACCGTGCCACTGCTACATTTTACTGATGGTCGGGTCATTGATGAAAGCCTCGACATTATGCGTTGGGCGCTAGAGCAGAATGATCCGGAGCAATGGTTGGTTGCGGCGGAAAAGCGGGAATCAACAGCGCTCATCGCCCAAAACGATACCTCGTTCAAACGCGACCTGGATCACTACAAATATCCCAACCGTTTTCCGGATGGCTTGGCGGCTGATTACCGCATGGCCTGCGAGGAATTCATAAGATTGCTGAATACCCGGTTATTGGTATCCGCATTTTTAATGGGTGATAAGTTCAGCTTCACTGACGCCGCAATTATGCCGTTTATTCGTCAATTTGCTCAGGTGGACAAAGACTGGTTTTATCAATCTCATTACGGCCATGTCATTAAATGGCTGGACATCTGCTTAGCATCCCAAATATTCAACCACGTAATGAAAAAACGTTAGTTGAATCGCAGTGCAATCGTGGCCAGGTTGACTGCCCAAAGCGCACACCACCACCACGCGACACAAAGCAAAATCACACAATTCTTCGTAACAGCAATTTTAATTTCAATGTGCAAGCAGCGCTTGCCGATTGAGGTTAACTTGCCTCAAACGCCGCGCGTGTACTAGGGTTTGATAAATCGTTTTGGTGACTGCTGTGGTGATAATTTGCCTCATTTCAAGCCCCTTGAAATTAAAAAACGCGCTCCTATTTCTTGTTTGCAGGCGCTCAATTGAGGCTTGCAGTGGGTGTCGATATTTTCATCGGCATCCTAAATCTATCGCTTACCTATTTAAAGGATATTGACATGAGAACATTTGATCTTTCCCCGCTTTATCGTTCCGCCATTGGCTATGATCGCTTGGCGAATATGTTTGAACGCGCCCAGCGTGGCGCCGAACTGGGCGAAACCACCCCCGCTTATCCGCCCTACAATATCGAGCTGATTGCCGATGATAAATATCGCATCACGATGGCGGTAGCGGGTTTTCACCGCGCTGAAATCGACCTCGAACTCGAGCGTGATTCGCTTAAAGTTGTGGGCCGTAAGGAACGCGACGAGCAGGGCAAAACATTCCTGCATCGCGGCATTGCGGCGCGTAATTTTGAGCATCGTTTCCAGCTTGCCGAGCATGTGAAAGTCGTCAGCGCATCGCTAGACGCCGGTTTGCTGAATATCGAGCTGGCACGCGAAGTACCCGAGGCAATGAAGCCACGCAAAATCGCGATTGATGGCCTCGGCAACGACACTAACAATGTAGAGGTGTTGGCGCGGCGTGCTGCATAAACCGCATTGCCAATCCAAATCAACGGACGCGCCGGAGTGTTAGCGTGAACCTTGAACAGCATCACAACCCCTTCGCGGCCAAGTCGCGAAGGGGTTGTTTTTTTGTGGAGGAAGCCGTGGTTTTACAAGACTAAGAACCACGAACTAAAAATTACGATCTAGGAACTACAAGACAACATCGAGCATCCCGCCTTTTTGCGCGCCCAATCCGGTCGTTTGGCGGAAAATTTCTCGCGTCCTGACTGTTCGTGGTACGGATTACGCATCACGTCCAATAATTCATGGATCAAACTGGCATCGCCCTGTTCGGCCAAATCAATCGCTTCTTGCGCCAGATAATTGCGCAGCACATAGCGCGGATTCACCTGATTCATTGCCGTCACACGCTGATTGCCCGGCTGCCCATCTTCACCCACACGCGTCGCATAACGCGTCAGCCAGGCGGCAAATTCAGCGCGACACTGCATATATTTTTCGTCAACGTAAAACGCGCTCTGCAAGCTGTCAGGCGAGGGCTTTGAAACGTCAACCCGTGCCAACATCCGAAAAAATTCCGTCATGTCTACTTCCGCTTTTTGTAATAGCGCAAAGACATCGTTGATCAAATCGCCGTCGTCGCCACGTAATTCTTTCAGTCCAAATTTTTGCGCAAAGACGCGACTAAAGTCATGATTATAAATTTCATCATAGCGTTCAAGACCCGCCATCAGCGCAGCGCCATCCGCAAACACTGAACCCAGTGCATCGGCCAGACGCTCCAGATTCCATCGGGCAATTTCGGGCTGCCGTCCAAACGCATAGCGCTTGCCGCCCGAGTCGGTCGTGTTTGGCGTCCAGCCAGGATCAAAATTATCAACCCATCCATACGGCCCGTAATCAATCGTCAAGCCAAGGATCGACATATTGTCCGTGTTCATCACGCCATGCACAAAACCGACCTGCATCCAGCCAACCACCATGCGCGCCGTGCGCTCACAGATTTCGCTGAACCACGCGACATGTTTTTCAGGGATTGATTTCAGGTGTGGATAATCGCGATCAATAGTGAAATCTACCAGCTTCAATAACAAATCGGTTTCACCGCGCGCGGCGAGAATTTCAAAATGCCCAAACCGCGTGAATGAAGGTGCCACGCGACAGACAATCGCGCCCGGCTCGGCTTTAGGATTACCGTCATAAAACATATCGCGCACCACACGATCGCCCGTCGCGATGAGACTCAACGCGCGGGTGGTCGGAATGCCCAGATGATGCATCGCCTCTGAGCATAAAAATTCGCGGATTGAGGATCGCAGCACCGCCCGTCCATCCGCGCGGCGCGAGTAAGGCGTCGGCCCTGCGCCCTTAAGTTGCATTTCCCAACGCTCGCCTGCCGCGTTAACCACTTCGCCCAAATAAATCGCCCGCCCATCGCCTAATTGCCCTGCCCAATGACCGAACTGATGGCCGCCATAGCAGGTCGCATAAGGCTGCATGCCGGGCAGCAGCTCGTTGCCCGACAAGGCATTGACTATCGCCTGCGAGTGCATGGCCGTGTCGTCAAGCCCCAAGGTCGCCGCCATTTCTCGCGAATACGCGAGCATCGTCGGCGTGGCCACCGGTGTGGGCGCTACGCTGGACCAAGAAGCGTGGGTGACCTGGCGCGTTTCGTTGGTCGCAATAGGGTCACGGGGAAGTTCGCGGGTGAAGCGGTTGTCGAAGGTGAGCATGTGAGCAGGGAGCAGTTTTTAAACGGATCGAAGGAATACAGAGTACCGTAAAAAACCACACTGTATTCAGCCTAAAGAATGTGACCCTACGAGCGCATAACGCACCTTTTTTTAAAAGCCACCACGTGCTAGGTGCTAGGCAAATTTTCATTCGCATCAACTAGCAAAAACTTGTCCACTACCGCGCCATGCGGATAGCGCAGATCTTATTGAAGCCCGGTTAGCCTTCGCGGGCTCAGTCTAGACTCGCAAAAACTCAGCCGGGTTCTTTTCTTTCAGCTGATGCGACTGGTGCTGCCGCATTCGCTCTGCGACGTGAGGTACGCAGCCAAAAGTAACAAAGCCAAGTGATTTGTAGAGTTTGATTGCGATTGCGTTTTCAGCATTGACGCCTAAGTTTACCTGCCGTAAATCTGCCACAGACCGCGCTAGTGACTGCGCTTCGATCAATAGCAGTCGGCTCACGCCTTGACCACGATAATCGGGCGCAACATAGACGCCCCATATAAATGCCTTGTGCGACAACTTATTCGAATTTTCACGCGCCAGCGCAACACTACCAATGATGGTGTCCACATCGTTGAACGCACCGAATGCGCCAACATCAGACTTTAATGCGAGTCGCTCCTCAATAGCAGATGGTGAGTAATCCTTCTCTTCGTCGAAGCTGGCACCGAATGCAGCAGGTGAGTCGTGCAGCGCGCCTAGGCGAAATGATTGGTAAGCGCCGGCATCAGCGGGACAGAGGCGACGAATATTCATCTTGTAAATTTCATCATTTGAAAGTTTTCGTTGGTCCTCAACTATTTACCACTCATAACAAAGCGCATCGTCAAGCATTTTTCTCCGTCCACCGCGCAGCCCTGTTGTTTTGCAACGTGATACTGGTGATCAGCCCAGGTAGGATTCAATTAATTTTAATGACTGAGCGCATAAGACTTACACTCAGTTGTCTTTATTTTTGAGTAGCTCTCCACGCTTCGTGACCATCTACGGCATAACGCAGCGAACTCTATTACGAATTTTTAACATAAAATATGTCTCGATTTCAAAATTTGTCAGAGTTTTACAGCTCCCGCCCATTGTGCGTAATAAGTCTGAACGAAATCGCCGATGTTAATTTCAGATCTCTGGTGGAAAGGTTTTCCACCGACTCTTGCACACACATGAGTTGTCCAGAAAATAGCGTTCTCTGCAAAGTGTTAGGCAAATATCTCATGTGGGTTGACGCGAACGACGAAGGACTTGCGCCGCATCTGGTACTGCAAGGATATTGGGAAATCTGGGTGACCGAAGCGTTGGCTCGGCATACAAAACCCAATTCAATCGCGTTGGATATCGGCGCAAATGTAGGCTATTACACAATGCTGATGGCCGACGCCGTGGGTGAAAACGGGAAGGTGTATGCATTTGAACCAAATAACCGACTCGCCAAAATGGTAAGAAAGTCCGCCAACATCAATGGTTTTCGCACGCGCGTCGAAGTAAGCAACGCAGCCATGAGTGATCGCGACAATGCGGCTGCCGAATTAGCCATACCAAAGTCTGATCCAAAAAACGCGGGGTTGATCACACCAGAGCATACGCGGCAATCATTTGAGGACCAGCATGAAGAAATCGATTTCGTTACCTGTGCACAGACATCTGTTGACGCGCTTGGGTTATCGAATGTCGGCATGGTAAAAATTGATGTCGAGGGAGCCGAATATTCGGTGTGGCGCGGGATGCAAGAAACCATTCGGCGCTCGCCCGATTTAATGATTGCGATGGAGGTTAATGCACATCGTGGCTATGACCTCAACATCTTCCATGACGCGATGCTCGCTAGGTTCAGTGAGGTTAAACATATTGATTTTGATGGCGGTATCAAGCCACTCACCAAAGCAATGATCGCTAGCGAGCGGATTGGGCAAGACTGGATGGTGTTTTTGTCGAACACGCCAGTCCACTAGATTTCAAAAAAGCAACACTAATATCGGCGGACATTTCGAAGCAATTTTGCTTAAAAATGCCCGCCACTCCTTGTGTCCTACTTTATTTATTTACGACCTGCCAAAAATAATCTTCTCTTTCTGTAACAATTTATTCAGCAGATAAATGGATACCGTCGCGATGACCGCGCAAACAATCAGCGGCACTACAAAATACATCATGCCCAGGGTCTCCCCGCGCAGTATGCGGTTCAGCACCATCATTTGCCCCAACATCGGTACCAGCAATTGCCAGTCCGCGTCTTTGAGCTGCGAGAATTGGGCGATCACGGGGACAAACGAAAATACGAAAATTAAGTAACTCACGTAGGTTTGCGCTTCCTTGAATGATCGACCATAGGTGGCGATCAGCATTTGTAGCGCGGCGATGGCTGGGGCGAATGGAAACAGGAGTGCGGCAAAGCTCAGGTATTGCATCGCACTCAGGCTGATTAAGCTGGCAAGTTTCGGCAACGGGATCAACACCAGTGTGATCGCGAAACCGGCGAGAATCAGCACCACGATCGTGACCGCATAAGTTGCCACCGCCGCCCATTTGCCAAGAACGATGCTTAATCGATCAATCGGATTCAGTAACAGCGGCTCTAATGACCCACGTTCGCGCTCGCCCGCGGTCATGTCAATTGCCACCGAAGTGCAGCCGGAGATGCCCGCGAACAGCGCCATCCACGGAATAATAAACATGAGTGCGGCGGCGCGCTGTGCAGGCGTTCCGAGATTGGTGTTGCGCACCTCGACCACACGCACGATGCCGGGCGACACGCCACGCGCCATCAGCCGCTGCGCGGTGACTTCGCTATTGAACGCGCGCAGCACTTGCCGCAATACGCCAATCGATTGAGAGCTGGCGTTTTGTCGGGTGTCGTCATAAACGAGTTCGACCTCAGCGCTGCCAGTCGCGAATTTTTCCGCGAATTCGGCAGGCACCACCAGAACCGCATCGTGTTTGCCTTCTTTGATCAGATCGCGAAAATCGGGCTTGGGATCTTTGACGGTGAAGTCCTGTCTCGCCAGAAAGTTCGCGAGCTGTGGCGCGTTCACTACGCCGACAATAAACACCTCTTTTTTCTCGGCTTTTTCTTCGACATTCGAAATAAAATATGACAAGCCCACCAGCAACAGCGGCCCCATCAATACCGACAGCATAAAAACCATGAGGACAGTGCGGCGGTCGCGCAGATGATCGATCAATTCTTTTTTCCACACCGTCCAGATCGCGCGCATCGCCGCAAAATTCGCCGATTTCCCCATCATGCAGCCTCTTTATTTTTGTTCGCCATTGGGTGCGTTGTTGTACTGGTGGCTGACTGATGATTTTCAATTTCAGCCAGCGCCACAAAAGCGTCTTCCAAGCTATCCTTTGCACTCATGGCGAGTAACTCTTCGGTGGTTCCCTGCGCGGTCACACGGCCATGTGAAATAATGATGATCTCGTCACATAGAGCGGCCACCTCCTGCATGATGTGGCTTGAAAACATCACCGTGCAGCCCTCCGATTTCAGGCGCTTGATGAGTTCACGCAAGGCACGCGTGGTCATCACGTCCAGGCCGTTGGTGGGCTCGTCCAGAATCACATGCGTGGGCTCGTGGACCAGCGCTCGGGTAATCGCAACTTTCATCCGCTCGCCTTGCGAAAAACCTTCGGTACGACGATCCAGTATTTCGCCCATGTCCAGCCAATCCGCGAATCGCGCAATCGTGCGATCTGATTTAGCCCGATCAATGCCGCGCATGTCGGCGTAGTAGCGAATGTTTTCGCGTGCTGTCATGCGCGTATACAGGCCGCGCGCATCGGTGAGCAATCCCGAGGTTCGGCGGACTGCTTCAGGGTCGCGCGCCGCGTCAATTCCATTCACAGAAACGCTGCCGCCATCAATCGACACCAAGGTGCCGATCATACGAATCGTGGTGGTTTTGCCGGCACCATTCGGCCCCAGCAGGCCCGTAATCGCGCCACTTTTGGCGGTAAAGCTCACGCCATTCACCGCATGAACATCGCCGAATTTTTTCTTTAATTCCCGTACCTCAATCATTTCTTTTCCCCATTTTTTCGGCTTTTGATTTTTCACGTAACGGCTCATAAAAAATCGGACGCGGCGGTTTTTTGAGACACTCGCCATCAATCCCCGCCACGTTGGCGGTTTCAAAAAATTTCTTTATGAGCTTTGGCGCACAGCCGCGCGATGCCACGCCGTGCCCCCCGTTTGGGGCGATCAAATGCAGCGCGTTCGATAAACCTTGCGTCACGATCTCAGCGTGGCGGGGCGGCGTTACGGGGTCAAGCGCACCACTTAAAATTAGCACCGGTGCGGCTGATTTCACCGGTTCCGTAAAATCTGTTGCCATCGTTCCTTTAGGCCAGACCGCACACGACAGTGCCATTTGATCAACAAACAAACGCCCGAATGGCGCGCGTGCGGCCTGGCGCGCGATGTCTGTTGGGGTGTAGCGAGGAATATCCTCCGCGCACATGACCGACAGCCGCATACCGTAGGCAATACTGTCTTTCATGCTGTCGCCAAGCAATGCGTTCTGTGCGAACAACGGCGTGTAATCGCCCTGCTTTGCTTTCGTCAGTGAGTGTGGCAATACCGCCGAAAGTTCGGGAACATAAAGCGACGAGAAAATCGCGCCCAGCACCGAGTCGCGACTAATCTCGATTTCTTTGCTCAAGCCCGTCACGCCATCTGTGACCAGCGCTTTTACGGGCGTTGCGGCCAGTTTTTTCAACAGCGCATCGACGTCAGCCCGCAAATTCGGAAACGATTTTTTGCAGGTGACATCAGCATCGCAATCAGTGAGCATTTTTTCATAAGCCGCTCCGGCATCACCAGCAAAATCCATTGCCAACGCCATTGAGGGTGACGCCACGGCATCAATCACCACACTGCGAACGTGCTGAGGGTAACGACGCAAATATTCCATCGACGAACGGGTGCCATACGAGACGCCAAACATATTAATTTTCTCCACCCCCAACGCGGCGCGTACATCTTCGTAATCAGCCATGGCGATAGTGGTGGTGTATTGGCTGAGATCGGCCTTCTTGGCTAATTCATCGCGGCATTCAGTGGTGAATTTGATAATGAGCGCATCGCGTTTCACGGGTTCCGACATGCCGGGCGCATCATCGTCTGGCAATTTGCAATTCAATAAATTTGATTTGCCGGTGCCGCGTTGATCGATCAGAACAATATCGCGCTTGTCATTCAAGCCACCCAGCAGTTGCAGCGCCTGCTGCGCTAGGTCGGTCGCCGCCTGCCCCGGCCCGCCCGCGAATAAAAAAATCGGGTCATTTTCCTTGACCCGCGCCGACGCCGGCATCACCACGATATTGAGGGCAATTTTGCGGCCTTGCCTAGTCTCACGATTTTCAAAAACATCCAGCTTAGCGCATTTAACCTCGCTATCGACGCCTTTGACGCGGCAGGATTTGAGCTCCAGCGTTGCTTTTGGCATTACGGTAGTGTTCGGGGCGCTATCGCCAGCGCCGCAGCCGACTAGCATCGAAGCTGCCAATAGGGACGTGACCACGGATGTGAATATCGATGTAAATAGGGATTTGGATATGATTGGTCTTTTCATTTTTTCGTTTTTTGATGTGTTGAAATTAGGGATTTCAAGGTGGACGTTAATGGAACGGACGCCGGGTGTCAAAACGACGGTGACAGACTGGGGCTAATACTTGATAAACCCCCGATTTTGCATGATGAGTGGACGGAAAGTAGTTAGCAGCATTTATAATTCAGCATGACCACTCCTCCTGAATTCGCGAAACTCGATCCGGCCACGCCGGATTTTTGGAACGTACGTTTTGATGCGAATTTCACGCCGTGGGATCAACGCAGTGTGCCGCAATGTTTGCGCGAGTATCTGACCGCTCAGCTTGTTTCAACGACGCCAACTGCGCCACGCAGAGTGCTGATTCCCGGCTGTGGTGCAGCAAACGAAGTAAAGCATTTTATAGATTGTGGTTGGGCTCCCACCGCGATTGATTTTTCGCCCGCAGCCGTCGCGCAGGCAAGCGCACAGTTGGGTTCACTCGCATCACATGTGCGTCAAGCAGATTTTTTTGGTGACACCGTTTTTGCGGGGGATTTCGAGGTGATTTACGAGCGCGCTTTTTTGTGCGCGCTACCGCGAACGATGTGGGCCGACTGGGCCAGACGGGTAGCCGCACTATTGCCCCCAACCAATGCGCGCGGCGAAGGGGGACGTATTATCGGGTTTTTCGTTGAGGACGATAGCCCGAAAGGCCCGCCGTTCGGCTTGAAATCGGGTGAGCTCGATGAAATGCTCTCACCTGCATTTACCCGAATTGAGAAAATCAAGCCGACAGATTCGATCCCTATTTTTGCCGGAAAGGAATCCTGGCAAGTTTGGGCCCGCCGCTGATGCTGTTGGCTAGAACAATAACCTTGGTAGTCTGCTAATAGCTGATGGCAGGATTGGCGGTTACTGGATCTATCGTTTGCGGGCCGTCCGAGGTAAGCCCGGCATTCGCTGCAGCCACCCGGCGACGGCGCACGCCCGTCTCGGCATAGGATTCAATAATGATGACTGAAATACGCAGCGCCTTGCCGTCGCCGCCGAATATGGGGGTAACGTAATATCGAACCGGTATTTGCTGACCGTCGCGTGCAACTGCCGGAAACTCGATCATCGTGGGTTGCCTATCACGAAACAGTTTTTGCAAGTAGTGACCCACGTTGCTGCGACGTTCCGGCGGAAATAACAGTTCTGGCATACTGTCCCCCACTACTTCTGCACCTCGGTATCCGAGCAACGCTTCAGCCGCGTCGTTCCATTCGACAATTTCAAATTCAGGCGTGCAGGCAATGACGGGCAGCAGCGTTTGTTGAACGTGACTGGCCAATACCTCGGCTTGACGGCGCGCTTCCTCTCCAGAGCGAATAACCGCATCGGAGCGGGTTTTGAGTTCGTTATTTTGATTGCCCAGCTCGTTGTTATAAGCGCTCAAACGTTCCAGCAAGACCTGATTTTCTAACTCGTAGCGCAATCGTCTGACAACCCGTTTGTGCATCGGATAGCCCATGTAGAGCATGCCGCTGATAAAAAATAAAGCCATCGTGCCAGACAGCCACGCGGCACCGCCGAGCATAAAAAAGATATAAATCGTCGGGGGTACCGCAGCCGGGATCGCCAAGGCGGGATGCGCCCATTTAAGGGAAGTAAAAGGCACGATGGCGCTACCGACGAAGCTCACAATTACCAGCGCGATGAACAGTTGCCGATGCATATCGACGGCGTTGAATAAAAGTGTCCCCAGCACGCCCCACTGCAGACCAACCAGAATATTGCCAAGAATTAACAGATGCTCCCAAGCCTTGGAATACGGAATGTTCTTATTCACTTGGAGCAGACTCTGAAACCGGCGCCCAACGGTGAAACGGAACACAAAAACAGCCATCGCAAACGCAAACCAATATAGCCCTGATTGGAAATTGCCGCTATTGCTCAGCACGAGTAAGGTCAGCACCGCCGCAAACAGCGAGATGAAGGCAGACAGCTGCAACGAGCTGTAGGCCTCTTGCACTTGACGACGATATAACAGTGCCGGGTCAATTATGACCGGACCCGAGTCAAGCGAGCTATTGATAACCTGCGGTGCAGGAGAAGTAAAGTGCATGGGCTATCCCCCCATCTACCATCTGCCCTATGTGTACAGGCAACGCATTCGTCGGTGGTGTCGGGCGGGTATGTTTCACGGCGCTCAGCTACGCGATTCGGCGGTGACGTTCACGTTGGGAATAGCGACAGCTGAATTCCTAAATGAATAAAATTAATTTATCGCAGAAAAAGTGCTGCTTGTGTGAAAGCCGAAACAAGTTTTCACAAACCCACCTAATTTAAATGTAAATTTTTGTGACGAATTTTTTTAAAACTGCAACGACAACATCGACGGGTCTCGCAAATGGTTTTGCCGCTGTGAGCTTCATCAACGCTAGAGTTTGTGAAAATTACGGATAAAAAGCGTCAACCTCTAATATCTCTAGAATTCAATGTAGATAAAATTTGGCACGACTGCTGGTAAGTTTGGCTTGTGATGATCAAGGTGACAAAAACTGCCACAAAAACGTCATTTCGACAAAAATGCCTCTGTTTACGCTAATATTTACCCATGAGACCATTTTCTTCCCGCATATTTCCATTTTTTTTGATGCTTGGTCTGGGTTTGTGGCTGGGTATTACTCCACAAACTGCGCGCGCAAACGAAACGCCGCTGAGCAAAATGAAGAGCGCCGCGGTTGAGGCAATCTCGACCTTCAAGCCCGAAGTAGGTCTGACATCGGCGAGCTTGAAGTCGACTGGAGATCAGGCTTCCGAAGTCCTGATGTACGCGTTATCGATGGTCGGTGTGAAATACAAATATGGCGGCAATAGTGCGGCGACCGGTTTCGACTGCTCGGGCTTTGTAAACCATGTATTCTCAGAAATTGCCGCTCACACGCTTCCCCGTAATTCCGAGGCGATTGCGACCCAAGGTGTGAAAGTAGCTATAAATCAATTGGTTGCTGGCGATTTGGTATTTTTCAATACGCGTTCACGCAAAAACTCCCATGTGGGAATTTATTTAGGGAACAACAGTTTTGTTCACGCGCCCTCGCGCGGCAAGGGCATCGAGATTGTAGATATGAAAATCCCGTATTGGGAAAAGCATTTCAACGGCGCACGCAGGCTTTTGAGGGATGCTGGCGCGACGCTGAGCGGCGAATCTGGGGCTCAGAATATCGAAACCGAGAGCCGACTGCCGACTAAGACACTGAACTCGTCGTCCAGCCCTAACAATATCGGCAGCCAATAAAAGCATAGTATCGGCAGGAAGAATATTCCAAATAAAAAACCGTAGCGTTAAAGCTTTGCGCAAACACGGAACACATTAGCGACAGCGGATTTTTACCGGAGAAATGAAAATTTGGCAAGGATGCGCTTCGCAGGCTTTTTCAGCGCGCAACGCGGCGCGACGCTTAGGGTTTGGTTTTATTCGCCGTACATCTTTTGTTTCAATTCGCGACGCTCTTGCGCTTCGATGGTCAATGTGGCGGTGGGACGTGCCATCAAACGCTGAATGCCAATCGGCTCACCAGTTTCTTCGCAATAGCCATAATCGCCGCTATCGATACGAACAATCGCAGATTCCACTTTCTTGAGCAGCTTTCGCTCGCGATCACGGGCGCGCAACTCAAGCGCGTGCTCTTCCTCAAGCGTCGCGCGGTCTGCGGGATCCGGGGCAACGGCTAATTCGCGCAAATGTTCAGTGGTCGCGCCCGCATTTTCACGCAGTTGCGCGGCCAGCATCTTCAATTGATGCTTAAAATATTTCAGCTGATCTTTCGACATATAGTCGGTTTTGGCTTGTTTGATCAAGTCGGCTTCTGACATTAAAACGCCGCTTTTTGCGCTGTCGGCGGAATCACGCTTTGACGAGGGCTTTGATGCGGCCTTGGAAACAGTTTCTGCGGGTGCAACGGATGCAGCACTGGGTTTGGCGCCAGTTTTAGCCAAGGGCTTGGCTTTTTTTGTAGTGGCCAACGTGATTTCTCCTGAAACGAATATCTGGAAACTACATGCAGAGGGCTAGGACTACGCTCCCCAAAGTCGAAAACGGGTAAGTGTACTGAAAGAAAATATCAAATACAACGCAATTATTTTTTAGGCCCCTAACTCACAGCGCGGCAATGAACAGCCATTAATTAACTTTGGGTAATTGGGGGTAAAAAAGCGAGTTTCAACCTAGCTGGGACAGAACTACAGCATTTTGTCTCCGCATTTTTTAATATTCATTATTTTCAATCATAGAAGCACCACTGGCGCCTGCAAATGCGCCTTTGCCTTTATCATCCTGCCTATATTTGTCAGTCACAGCCTATTTTCGACCGCCCGTTGCCATGCGATTAAAACTCACTACCGCCCTAGCCCCAATGTCACTTGGCCCTCTGCTGTTAGCCCTGCTACTAGCGATACCGGTGGCGGGGGTGCTGGCGAGCTTATTTACGCAAAATTCAGCTGTCTGGACGCACCTAACATCGACGATCTTGCTCGATCTGGTCTTTTCCAGCTTGGTACTGATGGTCTTGGTTGCCCTGGGCGTGATGGTGATCGGCACGCTCACTGCGTGGCTTACGGCCCACTTTGAATTTCGGGGCCGTGCATCACTTGAATGGGGGCTAATCTTGCCGCTAGCCATGCCCGCCTATGTAATGGCGTATGCCTATACCGATGTCTTGCAATATGCGGGGCCGCTACAGTCGTGGCTTCGCGAGGTATTTCATTGGCAAAGCCGCACCGATTATTGGTTTCCCGATATCCGCACCTTGCCAGGCTGTGCGGTGATGATGATGTTTGTTTTGTATCCGTACGTGTATTTGCTGGCGCGAGTGGCTTTTTTGGAACAGTCGCGCAGTTTGTCCGAAGCAGGCAGCTCGTTTGGCTACTCGCGGACGCAGCTATTTTTAAAAGTATCGTTGCCGTTGGCGCGCCCGGCGATTGCAGCAGGCACGGCATTAGCGGTAATGGAGACGCTGGCGGACTACGGCACCGTGTCGTATTTTGGGTTTCAGACCTTTACCACCGGCATCTTTAATGCATGGTTTTCGCTCGGTGATCGCGGCGCAGCGGCCAAGCTTTCTGCCATTTTGCTTGGCTTTGTCGCGGTGGTGATGTTGCTGGAATCCATCAGCCGTCGCCAACCGCGCTACTTTCAAAGTACGGGTGAAGCACGAAGGCGCACCCAACTGAAGGGCTTACCTGCGTTGGGAGTTATGCTTGCGTGCGCGCTACCGCTAGCGGTTGGTTTTATCGTCCCGATCCTACTTTTGCTCAGGTTAGCGCTACAAGACGATAATTTAACGGGATTATTTTCAGCCCGATTTGCCCAGCTTTTGTTCAATAGTGCCAGCTTGGCCGCAATTACCGCTAGTTGCGGCGTGGCAATCGCCGTATGGTTAGCCTATGAAGCCCGCAGCAACCGAGGTGGCAACCGGAGTGGTCACCCTACTTTTAATAGCGCCATCAACCGTGTCATCGGCATGGGGTATGCGGTTCCCGGCACAATCATCGCGGTGGGAGTGATGATTCCGGTAATTGCACTTGACCATTTGCTGGTGGATGCGCTTAATGCTTGGTTTGGCGGCTGGTTGAACGCCAAATTGGGGCTGATTTTGACCGGCAGTATGGCCACTCTTGTGTATGCCTATCTGATTCGATTTTTAGCCGTCGGCTTGCACGGGGTGGAAGCCGGATTGACAAAAATTACGCCCGCGATGGACGACGCCGCCCGCTCGCTCGGCGCCACGCGCACCACCGTATTGACACAGATCCATGTGCCATTGCTACGCAAAAGCCTGGTGACGGCGGCATTACTGGTATTCGTTGATGTGATGAAAGAGCTCCCCGCGACGCTGGTGTTAAGACCTTTTAATTTTGATACGCTAGCAGTACAAGTCTATGTGCTGGCCAAAGACGAGCGTCTCGCCGAAGCCGCATGGCCTGCCATCGCGATGGTGCTAGTGGGCTTGATTCCCGTCTTGCTGGTATCACGCCAGATGCGTGGCGCTACGTCGGTAAGCAGATTAGCCTAAGGTGGCTGATGCTGTTAACAGTCCCGCCAAAAACCTGCTTTCGCTGCGCCCACAAAGTGGCCATCAAACAGAAAGGATTGAGCGATCGCGCTTACCCCGGCAATCACGCCTAGCGCCACCCCAGCAGATACCCGCTTTCACTAGACTTGCGGTACGCCGCTTCTTTTCCCGGCCATGGCGGGTCAATTTTGCATCGGCGTCAATATTAGGCCGCTTTCGGGATTTTAAGGATGATATGACCTGATTGAGACCGCAAACTATTGATTAGACCCCTTCTGCTCATCCCTATTCTGGGTTCGCTGCGCTTTTTTCAACACATCGATATCCAGATACTTCCACGGGGCCAGATGCACCGCATGCGGCATGTAGCCAATCAACCAGGGCTGCACG
>JAYVYF010000054.1:0-1630 GCA_043784585.1 Burkholderiales bacterium | reverse complement strand
GCCATGCGCGTAGCGAGTAATCACCACACCCTCTAGTGCCGCGTCCTGCGGCCAATTCTCTTCAACCGCCTTGGCCATGGCGGCAGCCGCTTTCCCTGCGCCCACGACAATAGTGCGGCCCTTAGGCAACGCGGGCAGGCGCTTCGGCACAATCAGCAATGGGTCAGCCGCAGTAAGCGCAGCGCGAAAGCTGTCCAGTAAGAGTTCTCGAGTATTCATAAGCAGGGTGGTGAATGATTGCAATGGTGTGGCAGTTTGTGTGGTGCGATCGACTTCCAGAAGCAGCTAGAGGATAGCGCGAAATATCTGCGCCGACAGGTTAACGATAATCCAGTCACAAGTTATTTTGGGAACCATCTGCCATCCATAAAACCAAGCACCAGCAGCGGGAGGCCGGCGATCAAACCCTACCCGCCACGCTATCGTGCAGCTTTTGTAGCACGCCTGACCGACACTCCCAGTGACCTAGCCAAATACTGCCCTGTGAAACTGCCTGCGACCTCGGCCACTTCCTCGGGCGTGCCTTGAGCAATAATTCGTCCACCGCCATCGCCACCTTCGGGTCCCAAATCGATCACCCAGTCGGCCGTTTTAATGACGTCCAGATTATGCTCAATCACGACCACTGTGTTGCCCTGATCGCGCAAACGGTGGATCACCTTCAACAGCAAATCAATATCATGAAAATGCAAACCCGTTGTCGGCTCATCCAGAATAAATAGCGTACGGCCGGTGTCGCGTTTGGATAGCTCCAAAGACAATTTCACGCGCTGTGCTTCGCCGCCTGAAAGCGTGGTCGCACTCTGACCCAAGCGAATATAACCCAAGCCCACATCGAGTAATGTCGCCAACTTTCTTGCAACCACCGGAACCGGCTTGAAAAATTCGTACGCTGTCTCGACGGTCATCTCCAACACTTCAGTGATGTTTTTACCTTTGTAATGCACGTCCAGTGTCTCGCGGTTATAGCGCTTGCCGTGGCACACATCACAAGGCACATACACGTCTGGAAGGAAATGCATTTCAACCTTGATGACGCCATCACCCTGGCAAGCTTCGCAGCGGCCGCCCTTGACATTAAATGAAAAACGTCCAGGCCCGTAGCCGCGGGCGCGTGATTCGGGGACGGACGCAAACAAATCGCGAATCGGTGTGAACAGCCCCGTGTAGGTCGCCGGGTTCGAACGCGGGGTGCGGCCAATCGGTGCCTGATCGACATTAATCACTTTATCAAAATGATCCAATCCTTCAATGGTTTCAAACGGCGCAGGCTCATCGCTCGACGCATAAATGTGATGCGAAACAACTTTGTATAACGTGTCGTTAATCAGCGTTGATTTGCCGGAACCGGAGACACCCGTGATGCAAATCAGCGCACCGACCGGCAAATCCAGCTCGACATTTTTCAGGTTGT
Organism: Burkholderiales bacterium; assembly: GCA_043784585.1. GTDB lineage: Bacteria > Pseudomonadota > Gammaproteobacteria > Burkholderiales > Usitatibacteraceae > UKL13-2. The sequence continues at coordinate 216 of JAYVYF010000054.1, read as the reverse complement.
TGCCGGTCGCGCCTTTAATCACCAAACGCTTTTTACCGTCAAATTTGAAGCGCTTTTTCGGCACCGCAATTTGCTTTTTGCCAGATAAATATTGCCCCGTCAGCGATTGCGACGAGCGCCGGATTTCGTCGGGCGTGCCTTCCGCCACCACCTGCCCACCATGTACGCCCGCACCGGGGCCCATGTCCACCACATAATCGGCGGCGTTAATCGCAT
>JAYVYF010000053.1:0-5166 GCA_043784585.1 Burkholderiales bacterium | reverse complement strand
CTGAATATCAAAGGTATCGATAACGTGCTTGAAGCGATCAAGCATGTATTTGCTTCGCTTTATAACGATCGCGCGATTTCGTACCGGGTACACAAAGATTTTGCGCACGCTGAAGTGGCATTGAGCGCTGGGGTGCAACGCATGGTGCGCTCGGATTCGGGCGCGGCGGGCGTGTTGTTTTCGCTGGATACCGAGTCGGGTTTTCGCGATGTGGTATTCATTACATCCAGCTATGGTTTGGGCGAAATGGTGGTGCAGGGCGCGGTCAATCCGGATGAATTTTATGTGGCGAAACGTTGCCTCGCCGAAGGCAAGCCGGCGGTTTTGCGCCGCAGCCTCGGCACCAAAGCTGAAAAGATGATTTTTAGCGCCGCGCAATCTGCCGGTAAATCAGTGATCGTAAAGCCGGTTGAACAAATCGAGCGCGATAAGTTTTCACTAACTGATGCCGAAGTCGAAGAACTCGCCCAATATGCGGTGGCGATTGAAAAACATTATGGTCGTCCGATGGATATTGAGTGGGGCAAGGATGGCCGCGATGGCAAACTTTATATCTTGCAAGCGCGCCCGGAAACCGTCAAATCGCAAGAGACGCGCACCGATGTGTTGATACGCTATCGCATGAAAGCCGAAGGCGACAAAATCGCCGAAGGCCGGGCGATTGGCGGCAAGGTAGGCATCGGTCCGGCGCGCGTGATCAAAGATGTTTCGGAAATTAACTTATTCCGTGAAGGTGACGTGATCGTCACCGATATGACCGACCCGAACTGGGAACCCGTCATGAAAAAAGCCGCCGCGATTATCACCAACCGCGGTGGACGCACCTGTCACGCGGCCATCATTGCGCGTGAGCTGGGAGTTCCAGCAATTGTCGGTTGTGAAGATGCGACGCATGTGATTCGTGATGGTGAAGAAATTACCGCGAGCTGCTGCGAGGGCGATACCGGCCACATTTATCGTGGTCGTGTGCCGTTTGAGGTGATCGAAGTCTCGCTCGATAAAATGCCGGAAATTCCCGTCAAGATTGCGATGAACGTGGGCAATCCCGAGCTCGCATTTGATTTCGCGCAATTGCCGAACGAAGGGGTGGGTTTGGCGCGTCTGGAATTCATTATTTCGAACACGATCGGGGTGCATCCCAAGGCGTGTCTGGAATACGCGAAGCTGCCGAATGATTTGCAGGCGCAGGTGCAAAAACAGGCGCGCGGCTATGCGAATCCGGTTGATTTTTACGTTAAAAAAATGGTTGAAGGCGTGGCGACAATTGCCGCTGCTTTTTACCCGAAAAAAGTCATCGTGCGATTGTCTGATTTCAAATCAAACGAATATCGCAACCTGATTGGCGGGCCCCGTTACGAGCCGACCGAAGAAAACCCAATGCTTGGTTTTCGCGGTGCCTCGCGCTACATTGCGCACAGCTTTCGTGATTGTTTCAAGCTTGAATGTGAAGCGATGCGCTATGTTCGCGACACGATGGGATTAACCAATGTCGAACTCATGGTGCCCTTTGTCCGCACCTTGAAAGAAGCCGATCAAGTGCTCGCGATCATGAAAGAGTTTGGTCTGGAGAGAGGAAAAGGCGCGGGCAAAAAGGGATTGAAAATAGTGATGATGTGCGAGATTCCATCTAACGCCATTTTGGCCGATCAATTTTTGGAACGCTTTGATGGATTTTCTATTGGTTCCAACGACATGACGCAAATGACCCTCGCCTTGGATCGCGATTCCGGCTTGGTGATGGATGCGTTTGATGAGCGCGATCCCGCGGTAAAAGAGATGTTGCATTTGGCGATCAAAGCCTGCCGCAAAGCCAATAAATACGTCGGCATCTGCGGGCAAGGGCCGTCGGATTATCCTGATCTGGCCGAGTGGCTGATGAAAGAAGGAATCGAGAGCATGAGCCTGAATCCGGATACCGTGGTTGAGACTTGGCTGCATTTGGCGAAAGTAAAGTAATGGTGCCATTGAAATGGCAATTTGCTCGCTTCGATGATCTGCCGATGCGCGATTGGTACACCGTTTCCACCGCGCGCGTGGATGTTTTTATCATGGAACAAAATTGCCCGTTTCAGGATAACGACGGCGCTGATTTGGTTTCATGGCATTTGCTAGGTTGGGCCAGCAGCGGAGGTGAACGAGAGCTCGCGGCCTATTGTCGCTTGGTCGATCCCGGCGTGAAATATGCCCAGCCATCGATCGGTCGCGTGGTGACCACGCGAGCCTATCGCCGGCATGGTTTTGGCAAAATATTGATGAAGGAAGCCCTCGCGCGGCACGATGCGCTATACCCCGATCAAGCCAACAAAATTGGCGCGCAGAAGCGGCTGGAAAAGTTTTATGGCGAACTGGGATTTGTTGTATCTTCTGATATGTACATCGAAGACGGCATTCCGCACGTCGAGATGGTGAGAGCGGCTTGCGCTTAGTTTACGTCGTCATCCCGGCGCACCGAGTGATGTTTTTAGCGCAAGGCCGGGACCTGGTGCGCTCCAACAAACTGCCGCTGACATCAAATTTTTAGCAGTAAAAAATGCCAATACTCACCTTCCTCGTCACCGGCTTCACCCCTTTCAACGGCGAAAAAATTAACCCCTCGTGGCAGATCGTAAAAGCGCTACCCAGGGCGATTTCCGGCTACAAAATTATAAAATTGCGTGTCCCGACTGAATTCGGAAGATCGATCAACGTCGTCATCAAGGCGATTGACAAACTTAAACCCGACATCGTCTTATGCCTCGGTCAGGCGGGTGGTCGCGCGCAGATGAGTGTGGAGCGTGTTGCGATCAATGTGAATGACGCGCGGATTGTGGATAACGCAGGTGTGCAGCCAATTGATGAGGCGATTGCCGAAGATGCGCCAGCGGCTTATTTTTGCACTTTGCCGGTTAAAGCGATGGTGCATTCCATGCTGGACCAAAACATTCCTGCCGAAGTCTCAAATACAGCGGGCACTTTTGTCTGCAATCATCTTATTTTTGGTGTGTTGCATCATATTGCTCTTCGCCAATATCCGATTCGTGCCGGCTTCATGCATGTGCCGTTTGTGGATTCTCAAGTCGTGGGTCGCGATGATGTCCCTTCGCTGACGTTGCCCGCCATGATTGAAGCAACAAAAGCGGCGATAATTGCAGCGATCAAGCATCGCGCAGACATCAAAACCATCGATGGCGCGCACCATTAATTTTCAGGAGAAATGCATCATGAGCAAAGCAGCTGTTGGCAAAGTCTACGCTGACGCAAAATCCGCCCTTGCCGGTTTGTTAAAAGATGACATTACCATTGCTGCTGGCGGCTTTGGCTTGTGCGGAATACCTGAAAACCTGATTCAGGCGCTGGTTGATTCGGGCGTCAAGGGACTAACCATTGCAGGTAACAACGCCGGTGTAGATGACTTCGGCATGGGGCTTTTGCTCAAGACGCGCCAGGTAAAAAAAGTGATCGCGTCGTATGTGGGCGAAAACAAGGAATTCGAGCGTCAGGTGCTGGCGAACGAGCTGGAACTGCAGTTGGTACCGCAGGGCACGCTTGCTGAAAAATTTCGGGCAGGCGGCGCGGGTATCCCCGGCTTTTATACGCGCACGGCCTATGGCACCAAGCTGGCCGAGGGCAAACACACGCACACTTTTGACGGTAAAGAATTTATTCTCGAAGAGGCGATTCACGCAGACGTGTCGATCGTAAAAGCGTGGAAGGGCGATAAGGCCGGCAATCTGGTCTATCGCAAAACCACCCGCAATTTCAACCCGATGATCGCTACTTGCGGCAAAGTGACCGTGGCCGAAGTAGAAGAACTGGTTGAAATCGGCGAGCTTGAGCCTGATCAAATTCATACGCCCGGCATTTTTGTGGATCGAATTATTCAGGGTGCAAAATTTGAAAAGCGTATTGAATTTCGCACCATTAGCGGCGGTATAACATCGAAAAAAGATTCACCGATTCGCGATCTGATGGCTCAGCGTGCGGCGAAGGAATTGCGGGAGGGGTTTTATGTGAATTTGGGTATTGGCATCCCCACTCTGGTCGCCAATCACATTCCCAACGGCATGAGCGTGACATTACAAAGCGAAAATGGCCTGCTCGGGATCGGCCCATTTCCAACCGAAGAAGCCATCGACGCCGACTTGATCAATGCGGGCAAGCAAACCATCACCACCATTCCCGGCTCCAGCTTTTTCTCCAGTGCAGACTCGTTTGGCATGATTCGCGGCGGGCATATTGATCTGTCGATTCTCGGTGGCCTCGAGGTGGCGGAAAATGGTGATCTCGCCAACTGGATGGTGCCGGGCAAGATGGTTAAAGGCCCCGGTGGCGCGATGGATCTGGTGTCCGGCGTGCGGCGCGTGGTGGTGCTGATGGAGCACACATCGAAAGATGGCACGTCAAAAATTCTTAAAGAATGCTCGCTGCCGCTGACCGGTAAAGGCGTGGTTGACCTTATCATCACCGATCTTTGCGTGTTCGAAGTTGAAGCCGCAGAGGGGAAAAACAGGGGATTGGTGTTGACAGAATTACATCCCGGTGTGACGTTAGAGGAGGTGAAAGCGAAAACAGCAGCGGCGTTTCGGGTTGCGCTTTAAAACAGAGTTAGCCTCGCAGTAAAAATTGTCATCCCGGCTTCAGCCGGGATGACAAACGCTTGAGAGCTTCCTAATATTGAAACACTAGCAATGGCGACCATCAATGAGCATAAATTCCCATAAATCCGCGCCACTGCTAGACTTTCATTGCCTGGATTAGTTCCAGAAAATCATCCCGATCTGACGTGATGTAAGCGTGCCGGATCAGGCAATCGACGATGACCAGCATCGCGTCCGTCGTGAACTCAGCGCCATCTTCGATCATTTTCATGATCTCGTCGACGGGGATGCAGATAAACTCTGCTACTTCGCCGTCCTGATTTTGCGGGATAAAATTTTCAGGTAGAACGATATCATGGGTAAAAATAATTTCGTGATGCAGGCCTTCTTCACCTTCGTATCTGGATTTAAGCGCGCCGGTTGATTTTGCATTTTTCGCGACTCTTTCCACAATGCCTGCTTCTTCAAAACTCTCTTTAATCATCGTCTCGATCGGTGAAAAGCCACGCGCAATGCGGCCTGCGGCGATGTTATCGAGTTTGCCAGGATCTTGATGTTTGTGGGCTGCGCGGCGTGCGAGCCACATGTG
>JAYVYF010000052.1:0-2426 GCA_043784585.1 Burkholderiales bacterium | reverse complement strand
CGCATTGAATGCGCGAAGCGTTGGCGAGATCACCGACGATGTTGATGCGTGGAATAACTTATCGAAAATTCAAGTTCCTGTCTTATTAATAGCGGGGCAATTAGACCTGCCACATTTGCAGGAGCGATCCGCGCGCATGGCAGAAATCATTGCTCACTCAGAACTCATTTCGATCAAAAATGTTGCGCACCTTGCAGCGCTAGAAGCGCCACTACCGTGTGCTGAGATGATCGCAAAATTTCTTGCGCGACATATCAACGCAACTTAGCATCGTTTAATTTTTGGGGACATCACTAATCTGACTGACCATCAACTTCTACATATAATGGCAGTCGTTTCCAACGTATCCCTGGTACCTCTTAAATGCTTCAATCCGTTTCCCCCCATCTTTTCGAAAATCTCAACCCTGAGCAGCTAAAAGCGGTCACGCTGCCGCATGAATCGGCACTCGTACTCGCGGGCGCAGGAAGCGGAAAGACGCGGGTGCTAACGACGCGGATTGCGTATTTGATTCAATCGGGCCGCGCGAGTCCGGCAGGGATTTTGGCGGTCACGTTTACGAATAAAGCCGCGCGAGAAATGTTGACACGGCTGTCGGCGATGATGCCGATCAACACGCGAGGGATGTGGATTGGCACATTTCACGGCTTATGCAATCGACTGCTGCGCGCGCATTATCGCGACGCGGGCTTGCCGCAGACGTTTCAGATTCTGGATTCATCCGATCAGCAATCGGCGATCAAGCGGCTGTTAAAAACGTTGAATGTCGATGATGAGAAATTCAAGCCGCGCGAATTGTCGTGGTTTATCAATAATGCGAAAGAGCAGGGCTTGCGCGCAAGTGCGGTCGAGGCAACGGATGAATTCACGCATCGTCAGGTGGAGCTTTATCGCGCGTATGACGATCAGTGCAATCGCGAGGGCGTGGTCGATTTTGCGGAGTTATTGCTGCGCTGCTATGAACTGTTAGCCAAGAACGTGGCGCTGGCGGAACATTATCGAAGCCGCTTTAAATATATTCTGGTGGACGAGTTTCAGGATACGAATCGGCTGCAATATAAATGGATTCAGCTTCTGGCGGGCCCGCGCGTGGAAAACGCAAATGCGGTTTTTGCGGTGGGTGACGATGACCAATCCATCTATGGTTTTCGCGGGGCAGAAGCCGCCAACATGCGCGATTTTCAGCGCGATTTCGCGAACGGTAATTTGATCAAACTGGAACAGAACTATCGCTCGCAAGGCACGATTCTGGACGCGGCGAATGCGGTGATTTCGCGCAACAAAGATCGGCTCGGCAAAAATTTATGGACGGATGCGGGCAAGGGCGAAGAGCTGCGCATTTACGCGGCAGCAAGTGATTTGGAAGAAGCGCAGTTTGTGATTGATGAAATAAAGGCACTACATCGCGAAGGCATGGCGATGGTAGATATGGCGCTGCTGTATCGCAGCAACGCGCAATCGCGGGTGCTGGAACACGCGTTGTTTCGCGCCGGGATTTCGTATCGCGTGTATGGCGGATTGCGATTTTTTGAGCGGTTGGAAATCAAACATACGCTGGCGTATCTGCGTCTTGCCGGAAATCCCGACGACGACGGCGCGTTCTCACGCGTGGTGAATTTTCCGCCGCGTGGGATTGGTGCAAGATCGGTTGAGCAAGTGCAGGATTTGGCGACGCGACATGGCGTCTCGATGCACGCGGCGGCCGTGGCGGGGATTGCGAGTGGCAATATTGCGGGGCGCTCGGCCTCGGCGATTGGCGGCTTTTTGAAAATGATTGAAGCGCTGAAGGTATCTGCGGCCAAAGTCACGCTACCGGAATTAGTCGATGAAGCGCTCGCCATCAGCGGGCTCCGCGCGCACTACACGGCCGAGCGCGAGGGCGCGGATCGGCTGGAGAATTTGGCTGAATTGGTGACGGCTTGTGCGCAGTATGAAGAGTCGTTTGAGGCTAACGCTGATGCCGCCGAGGAAGGCATTGATACCCCGTTAATCGGTTTTCTCACCCATGCCAGCTTGGAAGCGGGTGAGCATGAGGCGGGCGAAAGTGATGATGCGATTCAACTCATGACGGTGCATTCCGCGAAGGGTTTGGAGTTCCACGCCGTATTCATGAGCGGGCTGGAAGAAGGATTATTTCCGCATGACAATTCGCTGAATGATTTGACCGGGATCGAGGAAGAACGCCGCCTGATGTATGTTGCGATCACGCGGGCGCGGAAGCGTTTGTATCTTTCCTACGCCGCGAGCCGCATGCTGCACGGGCAAACGCGCTATGGCATCGTCTCGCGATTTATTGATGAGATTCCGCCGGAATTATGCAAGTGGATTGTGGTGCCGGAGAAGCAGGCCGCCTATGGTGGTGCCACATCGGGTAATTACCAGTCGGGTCATCAGGCTGGATTTTTTGATAAATATAAATCGGGTGG
>JAYVYF010000051.1:0-6952 GCA_043784585.1 Burkholderiales bacterium | reverse complement strand
ATTTACTCGACGCCATGAATCATATTGTCAATCACTATCCGACCACCAAGCTGTCCAGTTTGCCGCAATTTCTGACTACCGCAGCGGGCGGGCGTTTGATCGAGCTGTCAATTCGCGGCGACCCTGTTGCGGTGCCCGCCGCCATGGTTGATATGAAACAACGAATTCACAGTCTTGGATTTGACTTCAGGGTAAAGTAATCTTTGGCGACGAGGCGCCGTGTTTAAACGCTGCCGCGTAATTCGCTTTAGCTGTGCATCACGATCTTTTTTTTGCACGCAGGCAGGGCTTTATATGGACTTACTTTTAAGGGGTGAATGATGGGGTTACTCGATGGTGTATTAGGCAGCGTGTTGGGTGGGAGTGGTGGCGGCCAGCAAGGCAATAGTCCTTTGATGCAATTGGCGTTGCAAATGCTGATGAACAAAGCGGGCGGAAGCACAGATGGCGGCGGATTGGGCGGAATGCTCGGCGGCATTTTGGGCGGCGGTCAAGCGGGCGCAGCCGCACCGAATGTGGGCGGCTTGGGCGGCATTTTGGATTCGTTTCAGAAAAGCGGACTCGGTCACATTGCGGATTCATGGGTGAGCAAAGGCGAGAACATGCCCGTCAGCGGCGATCAGGTTAGCGATGTGTTCGGGCAGGACAAAATTGCCGAAATCGCCAGCCATCTGGGTATGTCCCGAGGCGACGTTACCGGCGGGCTCGCGCAAATTTTGCCGCAGCTCATCAACCACGTCACGCCCGACGGCCAAGTGCCGCAAGATCACAGCATGATCCAGGACGCCCTGAGCGCGCTGCTCAAGCGATAGCAAGTAGGTGATGAGCTTAGCCCGCATTGGAGCAGAATCCTTGCTCAGACAATGCGGGTTTGGCTATCAATTACAGGCCGGGCGCTGGCATATCGCAATCAGCGATCATTGTGTCCCGATTGCTGACGTTTTTTCTTCAGCATGGTGCGGTTGCGTAGACACTCCGACGCTCACATTCAGCGCAGCGCCAGCAGCAGAGCCGCCAAAGGTCTGAGCAGCGCTCAATTTATTTTTTGAGTTCGCCCAGGGAGAGGCGAGGCAAACCGTTAGCGTCAAAAGCAAATTAGCCAATCTTATTCAAACCAATAAAAAAGCAGCTAAGAGCGCCGTTTTGTCACCTATCAAGTCAACGTTGCAGAGCTAACCGGAGTATCACCGCGGTCCGAAGAAGCGGTCGTTATTCAGCTTGATGTGCGGGGAAAAGTTATGGCCGTCGGTCGCTTGTAGGTGGAATGGCCGGACCTGAGACTGGTGCCGCGATTGCTTCTTCGGCATTTTTAGGCTCAAGACCCGCATCGGGAGCCGGGTTTGTCGATAAGTTGCTGACCGAGTAGGCAACCAATTCAATAATTAGTTTGACATCATTGCTGACCGACGCGGACCACGCTTTCATGCCAAAGTCGGTGCGCTTAACGTTGACGAATGCCGCGGCAACGCAGCGAGTCCGGCCGTTCGGCCCAACGGACTTGCAGCCCGACTTTTCAATGGTGAGCACCACCGGTTTGACAACCCCCAGCAGCGTGAGTGTGCCTTCGATGGCCTTTAATGTTGGCCCATCCCATTTAAACATTGATGATGCAAAGGAGATGGTTGCAAATTTTTCAACATTGAAAAATTGCGCGCCTCGCAAGATTTCATTGGTGGTCTCCGCATTCACCAGCTGCACCTCCAGCGAAGTCGCATCAATCTCAGCGATGATGCTGTCATTGGCGCGGCTGGCTGCATCGCGGCGCGCAGGGTCATGTATCAAGCGGCCTGTGGTTCGATTAAATTTGCCACGCACAGTTATGAGATTCAGAAATTTTGCTTCGAACCGAGAGTGCGTTTCGGTTGGGTCCAATACAAACTCTGGTGTCGTACGCGGCACGTTGTATTGGGCACCGTTTTGTGCTTTTAAAAGCGGGGCTGGCGACGGCGATGGCTCCGCTGATTTCAGGGCTTGAGCCCACACGCCACTGGTCATATTCAACATCAACGCGACCACCAAGGCCATCGTCAATAGGCTGATCCACCGGTATTCACAGCACCACGCCGACGTGCGAAACAATCTGAAGAACAGCCTAATCTTCATTGGAAATCGAGTTCCTCATCGATTGATCTAACCGCTCCAATGCGCGGCGATCCTGTTTTGTCGGGCGACCCTTGAATAGCGGCGGCGGCATGTCGCGAAGCTCGTTTTGCAGGGCTTGGCGGGCGGCAATGCTTTCCGGCTTTTCGTCGTAAAGTTCGCGCGCGAGTGGTGCTGACACCCGCTTTTCGCATATTGCCTGAACCACTAACCGGGTCGCATACGGCGGTCGGCGCAACGTCAGCTCATCGCCAACACGAATCGTCTTCGCTGGCTTTGCACGATCGCCATTCACATCAACATGACCTGCGCTAATCGCCTCGATGGCGAGCTGCCGGGTTTTAAAAAAGCGTGCTGCCCACACCCATTTATCCAGGCGCACCGAATCTGCGTTATCTGGCGCGCTGACCATTCAACCCCGTTTACCATTCATTTTCACCACCGCGACATTCATCGGCAATCCCGTTCCCGTGTCGTACTCAGCACCTGCCATGACGCCCAGCCTGGCAATATCCTCAGCAGATTTTCGGCCTTTGTACACCGCATACATGGCTCCTAAAGCGAAATCGCGGCCTGATCCGATTGACCAAAAGCGATCAAACTCGAACACCTCTCGCATCGAGTAGACGCCAAAAATGCCGCTGGAGTTCACCACCAGCGCAGTTAATTGTGAGGATTCGTAGGGGTCATCGTCTTCCTCTTTTGGATTTAAATAGGCTTCGTCTTTCAAAATCGGGTGGATTTTGCGAAAACTGTCGTATATGTCGTCGCGACCATGAAATTTGAACTCAGGATGCTTCTTTAACAGATGCTCCAGCACCAACTGATGGGCAGCCGATCCTGCAATGCCAAAGTAAGTGTCTCCGTGTTTCAAAAGCTTTTCGGGCGCGGCATCGTGCGTGCTGGCCAGTCGGGTGGAGCCAAAAGTCGTTAACGTGTCGCCTGCGATCACGGCCATTCCGTCTTTTTTAACAACCACGATTGTTGTCATGCGAATGTCCTTTTTTGAATGGTGCGGCTGGTTAATTTGAGTTTTTGCAGCCGATTCCCTTTAAATCCGACAAGCTGCTCGCAGTGAAGCGTAGCCTAAAACGCGTTAACTCCGCAGCCTATCGCCAAAATTGACCAATAGTACGCCGGCAATGACCAACACGGCCCCGATTGCGCGCGGCATGCTCAACTCGCGTTCGACCAAACCCAGAACGCCGACCCGATCAAAAAACAGCGATGCCAGAATCTGCCCGGCAATCACCAAGCTAAGCATATTCGCGACCCCAATCCGTGGCACCAGCAGCGTTGTGCCAAATACAAATGTCGCGCCTAATAACCCGCCTGCCAACTGCCACGGCGCAATGGTGGAAAGCTTGAGCACGCTGCTCCATTTCTCTCCTGTCATCAAGCACAGAACAACCAAAACGACGAAGCCCACCAAAAAATTCATCATCGCGGCAAACACAGCGCCGCTTCCCAGCGTCACGCGCAGCGAATTATTTAGAATGGCTTGTAGCGGGATGACACAACCGATAAAAAATGCAAAAAACAGCAAAAGCGCGTTCATGGATGCCTAATTTAATAACGTCGTTTTATGAGAGTCCTTGAATGGTACTGCACTTTGCTACTGCGCTTTTAGCACGGCCATCATGTATTCATCCCGCCAAACCAGGCCGCAACAGCCTGGCACGGAAAATTAATGCGCCGACCGAGCGGGCGTTGACTTCGCACACTCGCTTCGGCACACTCACCCGCAAACTTCGCAGACTGTCGGCCATTGCCATCAGATCACAGCTAGATCGCCACTTCAGTCACTGCCGATGCAGCCACTGAGAAAACAATTCAAATACACGGAGTAATTCATGCAATTAACGCCCGCGACTAGAAAAATCAACCGCACGATGCTTGTTGGGAGGCGAATTTTGGGGTGCGTCGCGGCGCTCGCGATGGCTACCGCATTACCATTTGTAGATGCCAAAACATTCCGCTGGGCAAGCCAAGGTGACATCCTCACCATGGACCCACATTCTCAAAACGAAGGTTTGAATAATTCAGCATCGGACCATATTTATGAACCGCTCATCAATCGTGGCAAAACCATGGCGATTGAACCGTGTCTGGCTATTAGTTGGACGCAAATCAATCCCACCACAATGCGTTTCAAATTGCGCGACAAAGTCATTTTCCATAACGATGCCATCTTTACCGCAGACGATGTCGTGTTTTCAATCACGCGCGCGCTGGAAAAAACCTCAGACTTTTCCGCCTACATGCAGGGCATAAAAAGTGCCAAAAAAATCGACAGTCTCACCGTCGATATCGTGAGTGACGGCCCTAATCCTACGCTGCTGGATCAGCTCACCGAAGTCAGAATGATGAACAAAGCGTGGGCGCTGAAAAACAATGCGCAGAAGCCTCAGGATTTTAAAAATAAAGAGGAAACCTACACCGCACGCAACACCAACGGCACTGGGCCGTTTATTCTCAAGGCGCGTGAACCGGACGTAAAAACGGAATTTGTTGTCAATCCAAAGTGGTGGGGAAAGCGCGATAGCGAATCCATTGATGAAGTAATTTATACGCCAATCAAAAATAACGCAACGCGAATTTCCGCGTTGCTGTCAGGTGAAATCGATTTCGTGCTCGACCCACCAGTCCAGGACGTTCCAAAGTTGAAAGAGAATAAAGCAATAAAAATAATGGAGGGCAACGAAAACAGAACGCTCTTTTTGAATTTTGATCAGGGCCGAGACGAACTTTTGTATGGCAGCAAGGGAAAAAATCCCTTTAAAGATATTCGGGTGCGCCAAGCCATGTTGCAAGCCATCGATATCAATGCGATTTACGTGAGCGTGATGCGCAAACTATCGCTGCCCACCATGTCGCTCATCGCGCCACAAGTTCGCGGCTATACCAAAGACGTTGAAAATCGTCCGCCGGTTGATATTGTGAAAGCCAAAAAGCTGATGGCCGATGCGGGGTTTGGCAATGGCTTCGACGTGACCCTTGATTGCACTGATAATCGTTACATTAATGACCAAGCGATTTGCGTCGCGATAGCCGGCATGCTGGCCAAGATCGATATCCGCGTCAAGGTCAACGCGATGCCGCGTGCACTCTATTTCCCCAAACTCCAAAACACCGACACCAGCATGTACCTGCTGGGCTGGGGCGTGCCCACGTTTGATTCGCTCTACACCTTACAATCCATTGTGCGCACTAAAGGCCAAGGAGGTGATGGCATTTGGAATTTTTCCGGCTATTCAAACCCCAAAATTGACACCATTATCGACGCACTAAAAACGGAAGTAGACCTCAAAAAGCGCGCCCAGCTTACCAAAGCAGCGTTGCTTCTTGAGCAAGCCGATGTAGGCCACATTCCGCTGCATCATCAAGTAATTCCGTGGGCCATGCGCAGCAACATCACGGTCGTGCACCGCGCTGACAATCGCATGCTCGCAAAGTGGGCAGTCATTAACTAACCGAGTTTGTTTGTAGCGGGTTGCAGCTGTTTTCTACAATCCTCTGGCTGCCGGTTAGCGCAAAATGCCGCAGACTAAGTTGTATCTATTACAATCGCTCTTTCTGCGGCGCACTTCATTTACATGGCGGTAAACAGCACCACCCATAATTTTTCGGTCACCCTGTCTTTTGCGATGTTTTTAAAGCAGCTCATTCTCATCAAACCTAATAACCACCACATGCAACAAGATGGCATTGTTCGTGCATTGGCGCCTGCACATACATGATGATTTTATCCAACGCCAGTTTCATTGTTCGATCCACACTCAAGGCTAACAAACTGAAATGCCCAAAAATATGGCTTACCCCCAATATGGCTCATCTAATTTGATTTCGAAGTTTTCACCAGCAGTCTTCATGTTGGCGTTAGCCGCTATAGTATTTTTTACATCAGTCGAGGCAAGCTTTGCCAAACCACTGCGTTACGCCACTCAGGACGAGCCGCAAACGCTCGACCCACACTCGGCCAATCTGGCCGTAACCAATCGGCTACTCGGCAATGTGTACGAGGGCCTGGTGGGGCGCGATAAAGATTTCAAAATGGTTCCTTGGCTGGCGCTTTCATGGTCGCAGCCTGACATAAAGACATGGCGCTTCAAACTGCGTCCGGGCGTCAAGTTTCATGATGGCTCGCCCTTTACCGCCGACGATGTTGTGTTTTCAATCGAGCGTGCACTGTCGTTGAATTCACAGATGAAAGCATCCGTCCAGGGTGCCGCGAGCGCCAAAAAAATTGATGATCTGACGGTCGATATTTTGATGAAGGAGCCCAACCCGGTTTTGCTTAATCATGTGTTCTTTTTCCGCATTATGAGTAGGTCGTGGGCGATAAAAAATAATGCGCTACTCCCGCAGAATTACAAAGACAAAGAAGACACGTTTGCGTCCCGCAATACCAACGGCACTGGCCCGTTCATGGTGACCGTGCGCCAGCCCGATGTCAAAACCGAGCTGGTAGAAAACCCGAACTGGTGGAACAAAGCAAGCCCCGAAAAGGGCAATATTACCGCCGTCACTTTATTGCCAATAAAAAATAACGCAACCCGTTTAGCGGCCCTGCTTTCAGGCGAGGTGGATTTCGTTAACGACCCGCCGTCACAGGACATCGCTCGTCTGAAAGCCTCGCCAAATATCACCATGATCATGGGCGCAGAGTCGCGTGTTCAGTTTCTGGCGTTCGATCTCACTCGCGACGAGCTCCTTTATTCCAATGTGAAAGGTAAAAATCCGTTCAAGGACATTCGCGTGCGTCAAGCCATCGCGCATGCAATCGATGCAGAAACCATCAAATCAAATAATATTTGCCAGTTTTTGTAAATCCATTATAAATAAGTTCGAA
>JAYVYF010000050.1:0-5452 GCA_043784585.1 Burkholderiales bacterium | reverse complement strand
CCTTGAATCATTTAAAACACCTTACAACATTCACGCCATTAATGAGAATCAACGAACATGGCCTATACGTTCTACCTACAGACCGATGCACTTTTATCTAAGGCTCGTTAAATGAAGCGCTACCTGCGCAGCAAGCTGCCGCGGCCCGAAAGCATCACTGAAAACAAATACCTCAAATGGTTAAGTCCCTGGCTGGGACATCCACGTCTGTGGCATTTGCATCGGCGCAGCGTGGCGTTGGGCGTTGCGATTGGAATGGTCACGGGCTTGATTCCAGGGCCGGTGCAGATGTTGCTGGCCATCCTGATCGCAATTCCGCTACGGGCAAACATTTTGGCCGCAGCGTTCGCGACGCTATACACCAATCCCTTCACGTTTATCCCACTCTATGTCTTAGCCTACAGCATTGGTACTTTGGTCACGGGTGAGAGCATGACCAACATTTCACCGCCTGAATTGGACTTTTCCATCGCCCAGTTTTGGAAGATCATACCCGACATTTTCACGTGGTTTGTATCGCTGGGCCCGGCTCTACTTATCGGCTTGGCCGTGCAATCGACTGTGTTCGCCATCGTGGGCTATTTCGGCACCATGCTGCTGTGGCGCTGCACCGTATCCACCATGTGGAAACGCCGCCAGCGTGCCCGCCAATAAACATTCTTCCGGATCGTTACTTCAATCAAAGCTTGCCAGCCAAATTATATTCCCCGCAAACTTTGTTGAACGCTTGTTCCCGTCGAACTCAAAACCTTTTCCATTCTTGCCAGCTTGAGATCGACCGCTTTCGGCGTCCACAAATCCCGGCTCACAGGAAAATCGCTTATCTTGCCAGTGCGGGCGTAGCCGCGACGCTCGTAAAACGCAATCAGTTCATGCCGCACCGAAATCACATCCATCAATATTTTTTTTGCGTGCCATTGCTGCTGAACCACTATTTCTGCCTGTGACATCATCGCCTTGCCCACCCCGACCGCCTGGCCGGTTGGCTTGACCGCAAACATACCCAAAAACGCCGCCTCCGACACCAGCTGTAGATGCATTGATGCAATAATTTCGTCACCCATCAGCCCCAACAAAATCAGTGAATACGGGGTTTTAATCAACACGTCAACACCATCGGGTTGCGTGCGAACACCGTCAAGTAACTCTGCCTCTGTTGTCCAACCCGCACGACTCGATTCACCACGATAGGCGCTATTCACAAGCGTGGCAATCTGCGGTGAATCGCTTATTTTGGCGTTACGAAAAGTGAGCATGGCGTTAGTCATCGTAAAAAGAAAAAATGTTGGTAAAAAAACGCGTTCTTAATTTTCATGCGAAATTAAACTGAGAATATAAGCCACTACTTTAAATAAATTTAACATCGCCCATGGAAAATATCACGACAGTCGCACAGCTCGAAGCGCTTTATGCATTTCTGGCGAGGCATCGACGGTTAAAGAAATCGACCCTATTTCGCCTCACTATCGGGCAATGATTAAGGCATCGCCGTTTGCGCTACTTGCCACCGCCGGGTTTGAGGGACTAGATTGTTCTCCACGCGGTGACGTACCCGGATTTGTGCGGATTCACGATATGCGCACGCTGATGTTGCCTGATCGACGCGGCAATAGCCGTGTCGATTCGCTGCGAAATATTGTCTGCGGCGCTCGCGTAGCATTACTGTTTGTGATTCCGGGCATGGGCAATACTCTGCGCGTGAATGGCCGCGCGGTTGTCTCGATTGAACCGTCTTTGATGGCCTCTTTTGCGATAGAAGAAAAAGCACCGCGCTCGGTGACCATCATCAGCATCGACACGGTGTTTTTTCAATGCGCAAGAGCGCTGGTTCGATCTGATTTATGGAATGCGTCTAAATATGTTTCCCCCCGCTGCGCTTCCGACCGCCGGTCAAATTCTGGCCGCGCTGAGCGCTAAGCGTGCACCAACCGCAGGTTCTGCGGAGCCGATTGACGGAAACGCGTATGACGCCGCATGGCCAGAACGTGCCAAACAAACAATGTGGTGAATCTATAGATTTCTATCGGATCGTCGCCAAATACAGCGGTGCCCGCCGATGCTTGCTCGCCTGCTCATACGCAAAAGCGAGCTTGATCAAGGTCGCCTCAGAATAAGCACCGCCCACAAACGATAATCCAATAGGGAGCCCCGAAACAAAGCCCGCAGGCACCGTTATGTGCGGATATCCGGCCACCGCGGCTGGTGAGGAAAAGCTGGCGCCAGAATTATCGCCATTCACCAGATCTGTCATCCACGCGGGTGAGCCCGTCGGCGCAATCAGCGCGTCAAGTTTATTGGCCAGCATGACTTTGTCGATGCCTTCGTCACGCGAATAACGGAGGTTATTCGCCAGCGCATCCAGATAGGCTCTACTATCCAAGCCGCCCTTCGCCTCGGCACGAATAAATAACTCTTGGCTGAAATACGGCATGACCGTAGCCTTGTTTTTTTCATTAAATGCAATCACGTCAGCCAATGTTTTGACCGGTGCAGCGCTGGCGAATTCAGCAAGGTATTTATTGAGATCCGTCTTGAGTTCGAAAAGCAGCACTTCAAGCTCGCTCTCGCCGTACTTCTCTGCATTCGGCAACTCGACATCCACCAAAATTGCGCCTTTGCTTTTCAGCAGCGCGAGTTCGCCCTCCATCACCGCCTGAATGCGATCATTGCCACCGAAAAAATTCCGCGTCACGCCAATGCGCGCGCCCGCCAAGCCGTTCGCATCGAGAAATCTTGTGTAGTCGCGTGCTTTGTCCTTGCTGCCTGCTGTGGCTGGATCGCGCGCATCGACGCCACACAGCGCGGTCAGAAGAGCCGCTGCATCGGCTACTGTTCGTGCCATCGGCCCCGCCGTGTCCTGCGAATGAGAAATTGGCACGATCCCATCACGGCTCACCAAGCCCACGGTAGGTTTGATTCCCACCAAGCCGTTAATCGATGCAGGGGACGTAATCGAACCATCGGTTTCAGTACCCACCGCGACAGCGGCCAAACTGGCCGCCACTGCCGCGCCTGATCCTGCGCTGGAACCGCTGGTGTTGCGATCAAGGGCGTAGGGATTTTTGGTCAGGCCACCGCGCGAACTCCAACCGGATGTAGATCGCGTCGAGCGAATATTGGCCCACTCACTCAAATTGGTTTTTCCCAAAATTACTGCACCCGCCGCGCGAAGATTTGCAACGATAAACGCATCGCGTGGCGGCTTCACATTGGCGAGTGCGATTGAGCCCGCGCTGGTGCTCATTTTGTCAGCGGTGGCAATATTATCTTTTAGCAAAATAGGAATGCCGTGCAGCGGCCCGCGCGGACCTTTTTCCTTCCGCTCTGCATCGAGTGCAGCGGCCACTGATAGAGCGTCAGGATTGAGTTCAATCACGGCGTTGAGACGAGCGCCTGACTTATCGATGGCTTTGATTCGGGCGAGGTAGAGCTCGGCACATTTTTGCGCCGTAAGTTTACCCGAGGTCATGGCGGCTTGAAGCTCCGAAACGCTCGCTTCAACGATTGTAAAGGCACCTGATTTTTTAACCACAATTGCTCTAGCCATTACTTCTTCCTCGGCCAACAAACTGGCTGCAGCGACGCTACCCAGCTGGATAAATTTTCGACGATTCATCAAAACCACTCCACAAAAAATATTTCATGATGAGACTTTCCAGAAAGCAATCCCCATTTACAATTCAATATGGGCGTTGCAATTATTACCAACTACAGTCCATCATAGCAACGATTATTGGGGAGTACTCAGCCTAAAAATTGCATGCGAGACTACTTTAAATCGTTGTTATCTTGCTGACCTGTGTCAACTCACAGGCTAAAGCTATCGATATTTATGGCAATGCATTTTTGCCACAAACGTATTTAGCCCTGACACCAGAGCAGCGTTTTCCGCTACGTTTGAGCCATAAATGGCTGAAATGCCGCCCCGAATAAAGGGTTAACGATCTTCACTGTAAAGAATTTCTTTTTCGGAGCCACTCACCTTGACCACGCAGCCGTTTACACAAATCATTCCCGTCCCAGTCTGGGCACCGAAAGTCGCCCCCGCTGAGCCACGCGATCTGTGTACCGACTGCGGCATTTCACGATCCAGCAACCCCAAACGCTGTGGGCAGGCCTGTCAATTTATCAAACCCGATTATGCGGGGCTGGAAACACAAGTGCATGGAAGAGCGCGCAATAACCAAAAGCCGGATGAACTTTTCTTTGGCCCGCATCAACAAATGCTGCGTGCGGTGCTGACGCATCCGCTTGAGGGTGCGCAATGGACGGGGATCACCACCCGCATTGCCGAACGCCTGCTGGAGACTAACGCGGTAGATGCGGTACTCGCGATGGCACCCGACCCGACCGACAAATGGAAACCGATGCCGGTGCTGGTGACCAAAGCCGCCGACATGGCGCAGTGCCGCGGTATGCGGATGGGCTACGCGCCGCTACTGGCACTGCTTGAGCCTGCGCTTCAAGCGGGATATAAACGCCTCGCCGTGATTGGTATTCCGTGTCAGGTCTATGCACTGCGCGCGCTCGAAAAAGAATGGGGATTTGAAAAACTTTACGTTATCGGCACGCCCTGCTCGGACAACACCACGACCGAAAATTTTCATAAGTTTTTGAGCTTATTGTCCGAAGATCCCGCGACAATCATTTACCTTGAATTCCGCGCGGATTATCACGTCGAGCTGCGTTTCACGGATGGTCGCAAAAAAGAAATTCCGTTTTTGCAATTACCACTCTCCACCTTGCCGAGTGATTTTTTCCCACTGACCTGCCGCACTTGTGTCGATTACACCAATGTACTCGCCGACATCACCGTCGGCTACATGGGTGGGCAGGGCGAGCAATGGTTGCTGGTACGCAACAATCGCGGCGCAGAATTATTAAATTTACTCGGCAACGAAATTCGCACCGAAGCACCGGGCAGCAAAGGCAAACGTCATGGCCCCGTCAGCGGCTATTTGAAAAACGTCAAACTCGCCGCCGGTGGATTGCCACTGCGCCGCATGCCCGATTGGGCGCGGGTTATCGTCGGCTGGCTGATGCCACGCATCGGCCCACGCGGTCTCGAATTCGCACGCGCGCGGGTTGATATGAAAGCGGTTGAGACGATTATTCATCTGCGGCGAGAGCAACCACGACGAATGAAATCGATGATTCCCAAGCATGTGTGGGAACTGGTAAAGCCTTATGGGTTGAAGGCTGAGAAAGATGAAACGCTTTGATAGGCTTGAGCGTTGCAGCCACAGTCAGTGAATTCAAGGCTAGACGTGGCCACAAGATTTTGCCCTACCTGCTCAGGCCTCGCGCCATCATAGCGGAGTGAACCGCGCCGGCATTCGTGGAGGCTGGTGGATTTAAGTTAATACAGGTTCGGCAACGGCAGTTCTGAGTTGCTTATGGTATTTTGCCTCAGCTTCAGCAGGAGGTATATAGCCAAGTGGCTCCATGAGCC
>JAYVYF010000049.1:0-8055 GCA_043784585.1 Burkholderiales bacterium | reverse complement strand
TGGGTTCGCTGCGCTTTTTTCAACACATCGATATCCAGATACTTCCACGGGGCCAGATGCACCGCATGCGGCATGTAGCCAATCAACCAGGGCTGCACGACCGCCGCGCGCATTAGAAAAATGTGGTTGATCGTTGGCATGTACGCAAAGCTGAGTTTATCCATCTGTCGGTAGAGCGCATTGCGTTCGGGTGAATCTTTGAGACGCTGACTTTTTGCAAACAGGGCATCGAACGCGGGCAATGCAAACTGGGATGTATTTGCCGTGCCTGCCGCTGCCCCATTGTGAATAATGTAGAAATCCTCGCCATCGGGAAAATCCATGTTCCAGGCATCTTGCGCAATTTGGTATTGCGCCGATTGGCGCATGCGATAGGCTTCGGTCTGGTGAACTTTTTTGATACTGAGACGAATGCCAAGATGGGCAAACGTTTTTGAATATATTTCGTCCCAAACTACGAAACGCGGCTCGGGACTGGTGAGCAACTCTATGTTCAGCGGCTTGCCTTGCGGGTCTTCTCGCCAACCGTCGCCGTTACGATCAATATAACCAAACGTATCAAGCAGGGCACGTGCGCGCCCTATATCCTGCGTGAACACATCGGTGCGAACAGCAGGATCGTTGCCCGCGACACCGGGTGGCACCACGCCATGCGCCGCAACTGCACCGCCATACATCGCGATATCAATTGCCGCCTTGCCATCGAACGCGAGCGCAATCGCACGCCGCAACGCGATTCTTTCTGGTGTATACCCACCGATTACGGGATCGCGCATGTTGAACGCGGTATACCAGAGCGCAGGATACGCATATTGTTGTAGCTGCACGCCTTGCCGAATGAGACTGGGTGCAAGCTTGCCGTTAGGGATCGCACTGGGTCGGAATTCATTTGGGATATTGGTCAGATAATCAAAATCACCGCCCATAAAGGTGAGCCACATCGGCTGACTCTCCACCGTAAAAGCAAGTTCAACGCGATCCAGCATCGGCAAATTGCGCCCTTTTAGCTGTGCGGCGACGGTGAGCGAAGCGGCATCTTCACCCGGCTCACCACTGAAAATTTCGTTGCGGTATGCACGATTACGATCAAACACCATTAGTGAACCCGGACGCCATTCACGCAATATAAATGGCCCTGTCCCGACTGGATGAAAAGGTACATCAGCACCATAAGCCTCGACCACTTCGCGTGCAACCGCGGCCAGGTTTTGCTGCGCCAGCACATGCAAAAAATTAAGATCTGGAGCAGTTAACTCAATCCGCAACGAGTAGCGATCCATGACTTGCAGGCCCTTGATAGGCAGGTTGTAATCAAAGCGGCCCGACTTCACAACTGCCTTCCGCACCGCATCTGCTCCGGCAATTTTGCCATCCACCATAAAGAACTGGCTCGACACAAACGCCGGATCAAACAGCCGCCGAATACTGTAAGCATAATCGGCTGCAATGAGTTCACGGCGCTTGGATTTGAACACAGGGTCGTCTGCAAAATAAATACCGGCTTTGAGCCTACAAATATAGACACGACCTTCTTCCTGCACTTCGGGCATTTCACGCAGCGTCAGCGGTATCAGTTTTAACGGTCGTGCCAGATAATCGTATTGCAGCATCGGCTCGAAAATATTTTCAATAATATTCGCGCCGAATACTGAATTTACCTGCGCAGGATCAATCGGGCCGGGAGAAACAGTCTGCTGGACGGCACGTAATATTTTTTGCGGTGGCGCAATCTCGGCATCACAATTTGATGCAGCCATGAGGATGGCAATGGCAATGCCAAACTCGAGCGAAATAAACCGGACAAACCACGTTAGGCAATTCATCATTTATGCTTTCAAACATAGAAAACTCCGGCGAAGGTATCCAACACCGATATAACCCATACACAACCCAGCCTTATCTGGCTTTTGTGTAAGCGTAAAAATTAGCAGTCCTGTTTGGAGCCGTTGTCTGCCATGTTTAATCCCCGATCAAGGTTGCGGAACCCGCGACGCCTAACGTGTTTTATTTTGCATATCCACAATATAACTATTATTCCGGCACGCCGCGACAGTGCACCTGCGCTGTTAGCGCTGTTGCATCACGTAAACGTAAATTTGAATGGGCGGCTTGACTCGCGCAGTCCTCCCCCAAAGCCGCCCTTAGAAGACGGGCTTTATCGGAGTGCTATTCCAGCAATCCCGCCAAACGCCACGCGCGCAGATATTGAGTATCAATGTACTTGCGATGCGCCGCCTCTTTGCCCGGCCAAGGGGTGTCGTCTTTAATTTTCCGTCGAAGATTCGGATTTAGACGCAATGCTCCTGAAGCCGTTTTGCGGGCCCGCTCTGGATCGCCTTTGCGGGCGCAGGCAAGAACGAGAAGCACGTTGCTTTCTGAATTTGGACTTGCCTGGATTGCCTATTCTGCCCACTTGATGGCTTCATCCGGGCGATCCTCAATAAAGGCGACCCCGCCTAGGTTAGCGAGGGCTTCTGCGGGGGTTGAGCAGGCTAGCGAATCGCAACCCTTGCTTACGTGCCGCTCGCACGCTAGCCATATCGCTCCCACTATTAAGCGCCACGCCAAGACTGATAGTGGCCTATTAGTTCTTTGGGTCTAACTTGACGCTTCGCTTTAACGCCTTACTCTTCGATGAAATTGAGTAAATCGTCCCAGGCATCATCATCAAAACTGGCCTCGGGGATATCCAGTGCGTGGACGTTGCTCATGAACGTGGACCCCACGCGAATCGCCGCCTAAGGGAAATGGTGATAGCGCTAGTAACGGTGAGACGACGATGTTTTGCAGTCGCCGCGCGCAGAAGCACGAGAGAATAAGGGCCACGAACTAGCCACACCATGTACTGCGCTCCCTGTGATCTTTTTGCCCATTATTCTTTTATCCTGATGGCTCTAGTCTTCCATCCCGACGCGCATGGGCATTGACCGCGCTCAGTGATAAAAGTACATCGGGTTGCGCAGTGTTTTTGCGGGTGATAGAAAAATGTTGCACAAAAAGGGGTTTCGCAGGCTAGCGTTACCGCGCTATTTCCAACCGACTCGGTCATACATTTGTGAGGCGGCAGCGTAGTTTTTTCCAACCATTTCCATCGGCAGAGGATCACGCTTGAATTCACCCAAAGCCGCTAGCTGCGCATTGCCGGTGACTTTGCCCACGACCGGATATTCGTTGTTACCGTTGGCAAAATAATTCTGTGCCTCGGGGCTCGCCAAGTACTCCAAGAATTTAATTGCCGCCTCTTTATTCGGCGCGTATTTTGCGACTCCGGCACCGGAAATATTGATGTGTGCGCCACGGTTGCCTTGATTCGGAAATACCACACCGACTTTTTCAACAATGGCCCGATCCTCGGGTTTATCGGATTTCATGATGCGTACAAAGTAATACGTGTTGCCAACGGCAATTTCGCATTCGCCCGAAGCCACGCCCTTAATCTGGTCAGTGTCGCCGCCTTTGGGGGAGCGCGCCATGTTGGCCACCACGCCACGTGCCCACGCTTCGGCCTTTTCAGAGCCATTCGCCGCAATCATCGAGCTCAGCATCGAGATCATATAAGGATGTGCGCCCGAACGGGTACAGATTTTTCCTTTAAATTTGGGGTCAGCCAAGTCTTCATAGTTGGCAATCTGCTTGGGATCAAGCTTGCTTTTTGCGTAATAAATCGGCCGCGCGCGAACCGAAAAGCCGTACCACGTGCCGTCCACAGAGCGTAGCTCACGCGGAATTTTTTCGTCCAGCAGCGCTGATTTAATGGGCTGAAATAATCCCATCTCCTGCGCTTTTAACAAGCGACCCATATCGACCGTAATCAACACGTCTGCCGGGCTCTTGTCGCCCTCGCTTTTCATCCGTTCAAGCAGCGGATCTTCGAGGCCTTCGATACGATTAATTTTGATCCCGGTCGCTTTTTCAAAATTTGAATAAAGCACTTCGTCGGTCTGATAGTGGCGCGAAGAATAAAGATTCAACACCTTTTGCTGCGCAGTGGCGGCCAACGGAAATGCCGAAGTCGTGGCCAAAGCTGCTGCTAAAGTAAGAGTGCGGGTAAGCTTGAGAAACAACATATTGGGTTTCCTAGAACAGTTTTAACATTAAGCACTGTAATGCGAATGATTCGCATTAGTCAAGTAAATATTATTGCCGCCGCTAACCTATAATTACGCATGGCTGACTATTTAGAAATTCAAGATGTGGCGTTTTCCTACGCCGACGGCACCCAAGTTTGCGAGCATCTTTCTTTTACGGTCAGTGAAGGCGAGATTGGCTGTTTGCTAGGCCCGAGCGGTTGCGGCAAGACAACGCTGCTGAGATTGATTGCGGGTTTTGAAACGCCGCGCGAGGGCGAAATTCGCTTGCAACACACTATTCTGGCGAACGCAGATTTCGCGTTAACACCGGAAAAGCGCGGCGTCGGGGTCGTGTTTCAGGATTACGCATTGTTTCCGCACTTGTCTGTTGCAAAAAATATTGAATTCGGTTTGCGCGCATATTCCTCTGCACAACGAAAACAGCGTGTAGGCGAGATGATTGAATTGACCGGTCTGTCGAACGAGCAAAAAAAATTTCCGCACGAAATCTCAGGTGGCCAACGCCAGCGTGTGGCGCTGGCGAGAGCACTGGCACCGCGTCCAAAACTGTTGTTGCTGGACGAGCCGTTTTCAAATCTTGACGTGGAACTGCGCGAAAAGCTGGGGCTTGAAGTCAGGTCACTGTTGAAGCAGCTCTGCACTTCAGCGCTGCTAGTGACCCATGACCAGTTCGAAGCTTTTTCAATTGCCGATAAAATCGGGGTGATGAACCACGGCAAAATCGAGCAGTGGGATCATGCTTACAATCTCTACCATCGCCCGGCCAGCCGCTTCGTAGCAGACTTCGTGGGCCAAGGCGTTTTCCTGCGTGGACGATCCCGCGCGGACGGCCAGATCGAAACTGAGCTGGGCCTGATGCGCGCCACCAATACGCCCATGGGCGCGTTGCACCCCGACGCGTTGGCAGATGTATTGGTGCGGCCCGACGATATTCTGCACGATGATGACAGTCCATCCCAGGCCGAGGTAGTACACAAAGCATTTCGAGGCGCCGAGATTCTCTACACCCTGAAACTCGCCAGTGGCGCAAAAGTGCTGTCGTTGGTGCCATCACATCACAATCATGAAATCGGGCAAAAGATTGGCATCAGACTCGAAATCGACCACGTGGTGGCTTTCCCGATTGCACCATAATTTCCACTCCAAAAGCACTTAAGTGCAAACCCAGCTTAATCAAAGCTGCGCCGAATGCAACCTGCGGAGGACTAAAAATTCACCGTGAAATTAACGCGCAACGATCGCGATTCAATCGGGTGAAAGTGCGCTTCGGTGACCGGCGCAGGTTCGGTCGAGAGGCGTGACTCGTAATAGTAATCAATGGCGGCGTCCTTGCGATTGATCAGGTTATAGCCCTCAAGCTCGACGCGCATTTTTGGGTTGATCCGATAACCAATGCGGCCATTGAGCGTGGTGGTGCTGTTTGATCGCGTGCTGTTGTCTTCAATCAGTGGGCGCGGACCGAAATAACGCAACTGAACAGCGCCGAACCAGGGGCCGATATTGTCGACTGCCAAGGCCAGCGAAGCCACACCTTCAACCGCACCGGGAATACGGGTGCCAGGAACGTTCACATCCACATTGCGAAAGCGCGCACGCGCGAAAGCGATATCGGCATCAACCGTCAACCAATGGATTGGTTTCCAGTAGTTAGAAAATTCCACCCCGTGGCGACGGCTCGGACGCCCCGCCTCGGTGGTGCCAGCATCGCCCAGAAAAATGAGTTCGGAATCGAAATCGAGTCGGTAGATCGAGAATGAGCTCTGAAAGCCGCGAATAAACTCGGTGCGCAAACCCAGCTCGATACCGTTGGAGCGAACCAGCGCTGGCGCCTTGGTGACCGGATCACCGCTCTTGGGATCAACGCTGATAGTGGTGCCACGCGCATCGTTGCTGTGAAAGCCGCGCCCGACATTGAAATACGCCTCGGTTTTGTCCCAAGGCCCGAAAATCAGACTCAATTTCGGGCTGACGAGGCTGTCATTGGCGGTTCCGGCGTTGGCTGGGTTGTCGCCCTGTACCTTGAAGCGATATTGATCCGCGCGAAGACCAGCCACGCTGCGAAACCAATCCGTCCAGCGAGTGCCCATATCGGCATAGAGACCGAGGCTGGATTCGACAATATGATCTTGACGTGTCGTCGACAAACGCTGGCGCGCCGCTGTCCTGTACAAGCCATTGTAAATGTTATCGTTCTGCAGTTGCGCACCGACAGTGACTTCGGTTTTTTGTCCCAGTCCCGGTGCAAGTTGCAGCCACTGATGACTGATATTCAGCGCGCTGCTGACGCGATTATCCGGCTGGTTAAACTGATCGCCATGCACGGGATCGTCGAGGAAATACGTAAAGTTGGAAAATAGATTCAGCTTGTTTTGCAAGATATAGGCATTGACCTTGGTTGTGCTGCTATCGCTGCTGCGCTGCCAGGCAGCTGACAGGCTGTAGCGATCGGCGTTGCCGCCATCGGTCTTGTCGATGGCATCGAAACGGCCGATCGCTCCAGACGCGACTGCGCGCCTTGGAATCTGGTCGGTCGCATTCCATTTGGCGGTGTAGACCATTGCGGTGAAATTGAGACCATTGGCGTCGTCACCCTCGCTGTAGCGCAACACGCCGTTGTACTTGCGATAGTTGTCCGGGTTCACAAACGGCCCGTTGTTATGGAATGCCTCGATCGCAACCGTTAAATGCCCATTGCCAAATTCCGGCGATGCGGCTAGTAAGCTGCGGCCCAAGCCGTGTTGGCCAACGCTGAAACTGGCTAGGCCCTGCGGTAGGCGGTCAGCGTAGACCACACTGGCCGTCCCGGCCGTTGCGAAATCGCCCTCGGCGGCATAGTAAGGGCCTTTTTTATACTCTAATCTGCTGGCTAGCTCGGGTATCAAAAAGTTAAGATCAGACCAGCCCTGACCATGGGAGTGACTGCGCTGATTGACAAGCATGCCGTCAACGGTCGTGCGCAGGTCGGTGCCGTGATCGAGGTTAAAGCCACGCAGGTAAAACTGGTTGGCCTTCCCCTCGCCACTGTGCTGGCTAACGATTAGGCCAGGGGCCGCCTCTAGCAGTTCGCCAGGCCGGTAAATGGTGCGCGCCTCCAGCTGCTTTTGCGTGACTACGCCAGAGTTGGCCGACGCTGCAATGCCTAATTGACTGTTGCGGGAGCTTAATACTTCCACCGGTTCTATTTTTTGCGCGGGGGCCTCGGGCTCGGCCCTCGCCTCACAGATCATCAATGCGACTGACGCTAGCGCGGTGCTGGCAGCACATATTTTTGTGGCTGCTCTATTCATATTGACTAAACTCCATAATGTGCTGAAACTTCGGCTTTGTCGCTCTGTCGCTCTGTCTCGCGGTCGCTAGCGAGATATTTTTCACGGGATTTCTTTCACAATAAAAATTAATAACCCAAAATCAAAAATAATCGTGGTCAACATCATGTTCGAGCTAATTTACTGAAGTTTTGCGGCAGAGTATGACATTTTCAGAAATCTTCCTACTTAAACACGCGATCAGACCTACGCGTCGGATTTGGTTATGGATTCAAATTTTTTAACATTGGCAAATAATTTTTCAAAGTCAGCTATTCTCGGAAACACGAATAGACAGTGAAAGGATCACATGCGCCGACTTACCGTATCTATTGAGGACGATCTAGTCCAAAAATTTGACGCCTTGGTACAAAGCCGTGGCTATGAAAATCGCTCCGAGGCGTTTCGCGATCTACTGCGCGATGCATTGGGCGAGGACAAAATTGAAGCGGGACAAGCCAAATATTGCGTGGCAAGTCTAAGTTATGTTTATAACCACCACGAACGCCATCTAGCCAGCCGCCTCACCGAATTACAGCACGCCAATCATGATGTCGCCCTGGCGACAATGCATGCCCATCTTGATCACGATAACTGCATTGAATCCATTATTTTACAAGGCTCAACTAATGCAGTGCTGCGGTTTGCCGAATCCATCA
>JAYVYF010000048.1:0-8048 GCA_043784585.1 Burkholderiales bacterium | reverse complement strand
ACAGCGTTGAAACGGTCTGATCCAGTATCACGCCACCCGCGTTGGAAACGCGAAGCCGACGCGAGCCAGGGCTTATTTCCTTGAGTGCGGTGGTCGACTTGAAAGCAATATTGGATTGGAAACTAGTGGAATCTGTGTCCACCAAAACACTAATGGGACCGGATTCAACCGTGAGATTCAAAATACGAAGTTGCGCATTGTTCACGCTTTTGTTGGACCCACAACCAGCCAGAGCCAGAACCGTTAAAAAAGCAATAGCAGCGAAAGCCAGGTTCGCTAGTGTAAATGTGGGCGATGCCACGTTGCCACGCCAGTTTTGAAAAGCTAATTGCAAACCCATACATTTACCCCAGGCAAAATAAGAAGAAAGCGAATTTTAACAGAACTGGGTTGCCGCGATGTAAGCAAACATTGCTGAATACATTGCGGTAAATCCTGTTTATCTCGCAACAACAACTTGGCAATCATTGATGTTGCGGCTGGAACTGTGGAGTGACGAGAACATGCAACCGTGAGCATTAGCGAAGACGTCAATAGCGTGGGTGACGAGGCACGATTAAAGGCGCCGTTTTATCGCGTGGATCAAGCGCGTAATCTGGATCAGGACGGTGCGGGATTAACAATGTCAATGGTCGACAATCTCGCTCGTGCGGCGGGCCGAGAATGAACAATTTATAACGGTACATCGCCATAAGCCACCAATGGTGAAAACGCTGAAAATGGCGCAACAGGACTGGCGATCGAGATTCGTTTAGCGCTGGCCGAAAATTCTGTGCTGCTAAATTAAGCCAATCTCAAATCTGCGGGCGCAAGAAGACATGCGGTTTGATAAATATGTTTCAGCAAATGTCGGAGTTTGCGGGCTGAATTCGTTTGAATCGTTAAGCTAAATTAATGAGGATCGCTGCATTTCGGGAACTTTTATTTCAAACACAAGTATAGAAGCGCCTTTCCAGAATTTTTTGCTCCAAAGCCCCCGCTAATAAAAGAGTTTCATTTTTTGTAGCGCCCTGCTGCTTAATAATTAATCGAGGCCAACTCATGTCCAAAGTAATCGTGTTTCTGGCTGACGGAACGTGGAATGGCATCGGCGTTGATAGCGACCGCGACGGCGTACCGGAAGCGACCAATGTGTTGAAGCTTTATCACAACCTTGCAGGTGATGAGAGCATCGATTCTTTTTCGCTGGAAAATGAAAGCGAACGCGTCGCAATGAATGCTGATCGTAATATTTTGCAAATTGCAAAATATCTTCACGGTGTTGGCGATTCTGATAACCCGCTCCGCAAAATGTTGGCAGGCGCATTCGGGGCCGGCGTGATTTCGAGAATTGTCCGCGGCTACACTTTTATTTCACGCAATTACGCGCCGGGCGATCGCATCATCATCATAGGCTTTAGTCGTGGCGCTTACACGGCGCGCGCGCTAGGCGGCATGATCGCAAAGGATGGTTTGCTGGATTACAACGCGCTCAACATCACAACCAAGGCAGAAGCTTATCAATACGGGCTTTATGTCTGGGCAAGCTACCGTGAAAAACGCGTGAAGTCACTGGCACAGCGGGCCATAAATCTGATCTGGAAAAAGATCATTGGCCTCGCCTCGCCGGTCCACACCGAACAAATGATTCGTGAAGTGTCAATTCACGCGATTGGCGTCTGGGACACCGTAGGCGCGATGGGCATTCCCGTTTACATCACTGAGTCTGATGACAAAAGTTCGCGCATGGATTTATTTCGTTTCGCCGATACCGATTTAAGCGACAAGGTTGCCAACGGTTTTCATGCGCTGGCCATCGACGAGCACCGCGCAGACTTCGAGCCCACGCCATGGATGCCGCGTGCCGGTATTGAGCAAATTTGGTTTGCGGGTGCACATGCAGATGTCGGCGGGGGTTATGAAGAATCTGATTTATCCGATCTTGGCCTGCAATGGATGTCAAACAAGCTCGCCACGCATGGCGATGGTTTGCTTTTTAAAGATCCGTTGCCGATCCTGCCGAAAGGAAATTTTGCAGGCGATATTCACGATTCGTGGAATGCCCTGCCCTACAAATTAAAACCGCGTGAGATCCGCGCGATTCCGTCGGAAGCAGATGTACACATCTCGGTAAAAATGCGCCGTAGCAGCGCCGCCTTGGGCTACCAACCCGCGGGACTGAATACCTGGACTGGTCGCTATGTCGAATAACCCGGAAGGGCCACGGAGCATAAAATCATGCACATAAGGGTCTTAAACTGTTTAAAAATTTTTTTGAAAAGTGAGGATGCACAGTGTCAAGCCAATAGCCATTAGCCATTAGCCATTAGCCATGATCGCAATTTACGGCGTGGGCAATCAGGCACGGCGCAAAACCGAATGCCACCCGGTGCAGCACTTGCTGCGCATCGAATCTTCTTGCAAAACTGTTATCGCACGCAATGGCAAGCCAATTGGCTGGGCTAATTCGAGCCGCTGCTTTTGCACGCGGCCCCCATCGCGCGCACTTGTTGAAAGGCAGTGGGTTGCCGCTAAAAATAATGAGGTTCCCGCACTATTGTTGACACTGCTCGGTTAGTTTCGATGGGCGATAGGCAGCACGACTTGGCTGTCCACGATGCCGTTGATCGCCGTGAAATAGAGTCACAATGATTGAAAATTTCATATTGGACGGCGTGAACTCGCCGATTGCCATCCTGCATTTGTCTGGAAATAAATCGTCATCACCATCAACAAGTCTTTAAATTAAAAAGACTCGATTCCTTATCCGTTTTTTCAGTACGATAGCGGTTGTATTTACAAGTGCCACTAATTCAACAACATTGCGGCCCGCTCAATTTTCCTGATGAGACCTGATGAAAACCCGTCGCCAATTTTTAATCAAAGCCCAGTTGGGTGTCCTCGCCGCAGCGTCCGCTGGACTGTCAGTCAGCAATCCCGACCAAGCGTTCGCGCAAACATCTCCCCCCACCGTTCCTGCGACACCGGCTACGCCAGCAACGCCTGGCGCCCCACCCACGTTTGGTACGCTGCCCGCGTTTGGCCCTGAAGTTGGCGCGGTAACGTTTGCAGAAGCCGAAAAACTCACTCAGGTAACAATGACCGCCGCCGAACGCGAGATGGCCGCGAACAGCTGGCGTACCTCGATGGCGGCCATGCTTGAGCGCCGCTCGGGGCCACGCAAAGTCACGTTGGAAGCAAGCGTTTCCCCGGCAACACAGTGGAACCCGGTGCTCCCGGGTATGAAAGTCGGGCCGTTGCGAGATAAGTTCATTCGCAGCCAAAGCGATGGCGCACCATTGCCCCAAAAGGATGACGATATCGCCTTCGCGCCGGTGAGTAAACTGTCGCGCTGGATTGAGACCAAAGCACTGACTTCCGAGCGACTCACCCGCATTTATCTTGAGCGTATCAAACGGTTTGACGCCAAGCTGCGCTGCATCATTACCCTGACGGCCGAGCACGCACTCACGCAGGCCAGACAGGCCGATCAGGAAATTGCAGCAGGGAAGTATCGGGGGCCGCTGCATGGAATTCCGTATGGCGTCAAAGATTTGCTCGATACGGCAGGCATTGCCACCACCTGGGGCGCGGAGCCATTTCGAGATCGCGTGCCGACGGCAGATTCTGCGGTTGTCGCGCGGTTAAATGCGGCGGGTGCGGTGTTGATCGCCAAGCTCAGCTTGGGTGCACTGGCACTTAACGATATCTGGTTTGGTGGACAAACCATGAACCCATGGCTGCTTGAAGAGGGCGCATCGGGCTCCAGCGCCGGGCCGGGTGCCGCGATGGCGGCAGGACTGGTCGCGTTCACCATTGGCAGCGAAACCGGTGGCAGCATTATCAGCCCATCCATGCGCTGCGGCGTCACGGGGTTACGCCCCACCTATGGCCGCGTGCCCCGTACGGGAGCAATGACGCTATGCTGGTCACTCGACAAGCTGGGGCCGATGACGCGCTCGGTGGAAGATGCGATGCTAGTGTTGAAGGCAATTTCCGGCCCCGATAAAGGTGATGTCGGCAGCGTCTCCGCGAAGCTTGATTTTGATGCCAGCGCGTCTATAAAGGGCTTGAAAATTGGCTACGTTCCAGCGTGGATGAAAGAAGACCCTGCCACCGATGTGGACCGCGCGGCGCTGGAAGCGGCGAAAAAACTGGGCATGATTCCAACCCCGATTTCGCTGCCGGATTGGCCGTATCAATCGCTTAACGTGATTTTATTCGCCGAGGGCGCAGCCGCGTTTGAGGAAATCATGCTGGACGGGCGCATCAATCAGTTGAAGGTGCAAGTCCCGGATGCATGGCCGAATATGTTCCGTGAGTCGCGTTTTCTATCGGCGGTGGATTTTGTGCAGGCGGATCGGTTACGGCGCAAAGTTGCCATAGAAATGGCGCGTGTCTTCAATGAAGTTGACCTGCTACTGGTGCCGTCTCTACGCGATGAAATGCTGACCATTTCCAACAATACCGGCCACCCTTCGCTCACGCTTCGGACCGGCTCGGTGCAAGTTTCCGAAGCGCGCAGTGATTGGGCGCCCGATCCAGCGAACCCACTGCCAAAATTTGCCACGCCACGCAAAGTACCGCATGGCATCACCCTCATCGGGCGGTTGTTCGAGGAGGGCACGATTGCGCAAGTGGCGATAGCGATGGAGAAATTGGCGGGCGTGGTCAACGATAGACCGCCCGGCTTTTAAACAGGCAAATTCGACCGAATCCCCCAGCGCAGCTTTGCTGAGGTTGAACGCGGATTGCTGCGCTGCTCTTCGGGAGACGGCTTCTGCGCACCGGGCGAGATGCTTGAGAAAATGCCCTCAATCGCAAATGTTTGAAATGCCGACTCGATTCTGCGATCCTCGCCCGAATGAAACGTCAAGATCGCAACGCGACCGCCATGCTCAAGGCATGACGGCAGCGATTTGATAAAGCGATCCAGCACGCCAAATTCCTGATTCACCTCAATACGCAGCGCCATGAAAGTGCGCGCCAGCGTTTTTTTATGATTGTCTTTATCCGGGAAATCTTTTAGCGTGGCACGAATATTTTCAGCCAGTTGCTGGGTGGTCAAAATCGGCGTTTCGCTGCGCCTGATTCCATAAGCAATTCTAGCCGCATATGGTTCATCCGCATGACTGCTGATGAGTTGACCAAGCTCGTAAGCGCGCATCGATTGTAAAAGTGCTGACGCGGGCTTTCCCGCCAGCGGATTTAATCGCAAATCAAGCGGCCCATCATTTTTATAAGAAAACCCGCGCGTGGGGTCATCAAGCTGCATTGACGAAACGCCCAAATCTGCGAGGATGCAATCGAATTTTCCTGATTCCGGCAACAGCGTTTCAATATCCGCAAAGTTCAATTCGCGAATCGCCAGCACATCTTCCGCAAAGCCTTCCGCTCGCAGACGCACCTCGGTGCGAGGCCGCTCGACCGAATCCACATCTACCGCAAATAATTTTCCACCGGGCAGCAGCCGGGGAATAATCGACTGTGCGTGGCCACCGAAACCAAGCGTGCAATCCAGCGCTATTTCCCCAGGCCGTGGATTCAGAATTGCCAGAATTTCATCCACACAAATCGGCCTGTGGGTCCCCGCGGGCGTCTGCCCCCGTGAGATTACTTTCTGAACATCGTCCGCGAAGTTTTGCGAATCGAGTTCTTTATATTTTTCTTTGAACTCGCGCGGATGCGAGCCGCGATAGCGCTTGCGACGTACATGCGGCGCAGGCGTCGATGTTGGCTCTGACGCCAAGTTTGGCGTGGGCAGAGCAGATGGGGAAGGTGGCAGATCAGACGGCATAAAAATTGATGTGCGTGAACTACAGTGACGCAAAGATCCTCGTCCAGCAACTTTCTACGAAGCTATTTTGCATCAGATTATTTTCTGCAAAGTTATGGTTTCTGGCTCATCACCAGCAGTGTAAATGTATCAGCCTTCATCGTGCGCCGGGGCTTGGGCTGGCCTTCGATAGCAGCAGGCTCGTCGAACTCGGCACTGACCAAATAAATTTCATGGCTTTTCGGATTCAGCGCCATGGTCCGCGCCCCGCGCTGCGTGGTGACAGTTTGCAGCACCGTAAATTTATCCGCTGACTCTTCCTTCATCACCGTGAGGGTGCCATCGCCCTGCGAGCTGAATATCTGCCGGGTCTCGGGATCAAACGCGTTCGCATCAACACCCTCCCCTATCGCAAGCGTGGCGACAACTTTGCCGTTGTCCGCATTCAACACGACCATCAGCTTGTTATGGCAGCCGACAAACAGGCGACGCGTTTTTGCGTCTATCGCCAGGCCCGCAGGCTCGTCGCAGCCTGGCAATGGCCAGCGTTTCACGACAGCATTTTTACGCAGGTCGATTGCGGCGACTTCGTTCTGGTCTTCAATATCAACAAACATCATTCCCTGTCCGTCGGCTACGGCGGCTTCGGGCTTGCCGCTCAAGGGGATCGTCGCAATCAGCGTGTCTGTGGCGGCATCAATCACCGTCGCGTTATGACTGCGTCCGTTGAATGCAACCACATGTTTGGTGGCGCCATCGTAGGCAATAAAATCAGGATTTTCGCCACCGACGATTGGGATTTTCGCAAGTGTTTTTAGCGATTTCAAATCAAACACCGACACCGAGTTATCGCGGCCATTGCTCGCATAGCCTTTGCCCAAATCACTCGCCAAGGCGACGCCATGGACGCCGGGCGTATCAGCAATTTCTGCCTCCACCACGCCGGTTGACGGGTTAACCACCTGCACCCGGGTCCCGCGCGCTATGTATAGCCGATTCAACGGTGCATCGTAAGTCAGGTAATCCCAACTGCCTTCGCCACCAATTTTGAATTTATGTTTGAGCGTGAATTCGCCGGCTGCGACAGCGGAAGAAATCGCCATTGCAACGGTTGCAAAAATGCCGATAAAAATTAATTTGCGATTCATGAGCGACGCCTTTGGCAAAGAAAAAATGAGTATAGCCGCGCCGTCGTAATCTGCATAACGACGTTGGTTAATCCTAAATTCTGAAAACAAAACGCAACCACTGAAGCGGGGTTTTAGGCACTGTTGGCTTGTAACATTCGCCAGATGGCAAGTTTGCAAGCTGGCAATAATAGCAATCATTTTTTAGATTTATGCGCCGCCGCTTTTTTTATTCAACGCTATTTTCAATTTGCCGCGCAAGGCTCCGTCATGGCCCGAGTTGGTCGTGACTTTATATCTTTTGGCCGCTCTGGCACGCAATCCCATGGCCCACATCCGCAGCCGGATGCGATTCAGGCTGCTGGTGACGCCGTAATGTTTGCGCAGCGTTTGGTCCCTACACGGCGCACCGTAGCGGCTGTGCCGGCTGGTATAAATCGTATGGATGGTTTCCTGTAGCCGAGCGGATGAACTGGCGCATGACGTCGAACTTCTTACCACAGGCAATAGAACTGAGGTTCCCGGCAAGTCGGCGCCAAACCACGTCGGCTTTGAAGCCGAGCGTAAAAGCACGCCGTTTTAATGGCTCTTTCTAGAAGGCTTCTGAAACGTTATGCTACTGGTCTTGCTTCATCTTATTGCTTTCGTTAAGGACCCAACGAAAAGCCTGCAGGATCAGTTTTTACGCGAACTTTCGCCAAACACCTGCTAGCCATCGCTGCTCGCTGCGCGGTAGGCCGCCGGGTCGGTAGTAGGTCAGGCATTCAACGAATCCTGCATCCTGAAGCAGCGTATGCCAGCTCGACGGGCTGTGAAAACAGCTATAGCGGGCGTCGTTACCGCCTTCTTCATCATCACCATGCGGAATCGAGGCAAACAACACGCCGCGTGGTTTGAGCGTGCCGTGTAGATCGCGCAGCACACGCCCTAGCTCGGTGCGCGGGATATGCTGAAGTGACGCATTGGCGAACACACCGTCGAAGCGATTAGGCGGTAAGTCGAGCGCCAAAAAATCTTGATGCCATACCGGGCAGCCGCTATGCGCGCGCGCCATATCGGCGAACGCGTCGGCACCATCGAGCCCGATCGGTTGATGCCCAAGTGCGGCCAGCGTGATCAGGTCACGCCCCGGCCCGCAACCCATATCGAGGATCATGAACGGCGAC
>JAYVYF010000047.1:0-3318 GCA_043784585.1 Burkholderiales bacterium | reverse complement strand
CAAGACAAGCTGCGCATTGAGCGCCCGATTGCGGATGTGAAATTGCGCGTGGTAGAGATTAAGCAGATTTTGCGGGAACTGGCAGCGTAAGCTTGAATGTAAGATTCAAAACCCCAATACTGGCGGGCACGACCGACCATTTATGGCTGTTGATGCCCGTGAATATTAGCTATATGTTTAGCACGAAAGAAGCGGCGTGCATTCCGGGTTGCGATGCGGAGATCGAACCATCCCGGAATGCGACCATCGGAAATCCTGGCGCTAATCTGCGCTCTTTCCGGGCGACATCACCAATATAAATTCATGGCCACTAAAAACCTCATTATCCAAGCGCACGATATCGAAACGCAGGATTTGAAAACCCTTCACGGTATTGCGCACGCAACCGCCATTGAAAAAATAGACGACCTATTTTCGCATCAGGCCTTTCGATTAACGGATGCAGATTCAGCGTCAATGGACGACGTGAAATCGTATTGCGAAAAAGCCGGGCTTGATTTTGCGTTTGTCGATGCGAATCAAAAACTCAGTGATTTCGGCTTGATTGCCTGCGATATGGATTCCACACTTATCAGCATCGAGTGTATTGATGAAATCGCAGATTACGCGAGCAAGAAAGCCGAGGTTGCTGCGGTGACGCAAGCTGCCATGCGCGGCGAGATTGATTGGCCGACCAGCTTGCGGCAACGAGTTGCCGTACTTGCGGGATTACCCGAAAGCACGCTGGAGCGGGTTTACAGCGAACGCCTGCAGCTCACTTCGGGCGCAGAAAATATGATTCGCACGGCAAAAAGCAACAATATTAAATTACTGCTAAATTCCGGTGGCTTCACTTTTTTCACCGAAAAATTAAAGGCTCGCTTGGGTTTTGATTTTGCGTTTTCAAATACGCTGGAAGTAATTAGTGGCAGGCTTACCGGCCGCGTGCTGGGCGCATTGTGTGACGCTGAAGCCAAGGCGCAGCACATTCGTAACATCGCCGCGCGGTTCAATTTGAAGAAGACTCAGATCATCGCGATCGGTGATGGCGCAAATGATTTGCCGATGATGGCGGAAGCCGGTCTATCGGTTGCTTATCGCGCCAAACCGATTGTCCGCGCCCAGGCCAGCGTCGCATTCAACCAAGTTGGCCTTGATGGTGTGCTGGGCTTGTTCGGTTAAATCGGTTCACGCTAAACTGTGGCAATAGCGTTTGACAACAACGCCCTGGTAATAACGTCTACGGAACTGCACTTGAAACTGGCAGAAATCATCGATATTAAAAAAGAGGAACGGCCTGCATTCATGTGGGCGTTTTTCTATTTCTTTTTTCTGTTGTGCGCGTATTACGTGCTGCGCCCGGTTCGCGAAGAAATGGGCATTCAAAGCGGATTAAAAAATTTGCCGTGGTTATGGACTGGCACATTTATCGGCATGTTGTTGATTACGCCGTTATTTGGCTGGATCTCGTCGCGGTGGCCACGGCGGATATTTTTGCCTGTGGTGTACATTTTTTTTATCGTTAATTTATTAGTGTTTTTCGTGGCGATGCGATCGCCGGTGGTCGATAAAGTCTTCGTCGCAGGCGCTTTCTATATCTGGTTATCCGTCTTTAATTATTTCGTGGTCAGCGTGTTCTGGAGCTTCATGACCGACGTTTTCAATGCGGATCGCGCCAAACGTTTATTTGGTGGGATTGCGGCTGGCGGCAGCATCGGTGCGATGGTGGGGCCGATTCTGACCGCAACATTGGCAAAGGAATTAGGGGTGCCGAATTTGCTGCTTATTTCGGCCTTGCTATTGGGAGGTGCGATCGCGTGCCTGATTGGCCTAGGTCGTTGGGCAACGCAACGCGCGGGCATGACCGATGCTGAACGCGTTGCCGAGGCAGCAAAGGAGCGCGCGCTGGGTGGCGGGATTTTTGATGGTCTGAAGCTCGCGTTTCAATCGCCTTATTTATTGGCTATCGGCGGCTATATTTTTCTCGGGCAGGCGCTAGGAACCTATTTTTATTTGGAGCAGTTGCGGTTGGTGTCGGAATCCATTGCGTCTTCATCAGAGAGAATTCAGCTTTTCTCGCATATTGATTTGGCGGTCAATACAGTCACGCTGATATTGCAGGTTTTCATTACCAGCGCGCTGGTGCGCCGGGCAGGATTGGTATTTTGTCTGGTGGCGTTACCCACACTGGCGGTTATTTCACTAGGCTACACTGCATTAGTCCCCACGCTAGCCGTGATCGCTGTTTGTACGGTCATTCGCCGCTCCATGGAATTTGCGATCAGCAAACCGGCTCGAGAAATTTTATTTACGGTGGTCAGCCGTGAGGAGCGTTACAAGGCCAAAAATGTCATGGATACGCTGATTTCGCGCGGCGGCGATGTCACATCGACCTGGATTCATGCGGGCACCAGAACCTTCGGCTTTGGTACGGCCAGCATGGCGCTGATGGCGATTCCATTCGCTTTGGTGATGGTCGGAGTAGGCGTATTTTTGGGTCGCTCGCAGCAGCAGCGGGAAAGGCAAAGCGAGCAGCAAAGAAATGAGCACGCAGAAGCCGCAAAGCCTGCCATGATGGTATTGTCGGTTTAACCGCTAATGTGGGCGCGGCGTCTGGGCCATTTTTGGTTAGAAGCGCCGTCCTCTGCTAGACTTTGGGTAACGGGAAATAAGCGTAAGGTTGGTTTGGAGCCTCGGCTTCATCATTGCGTTTAATCTGTTCGAGGTCGAGTTTTTTATCCCACCAAGTGGCACGGTTTTGTTTTTGCTCTTCTCGCAACTCAGGATTATCATCCAGTAAATCGCGGATAAATTTTGTCACATCTGATTCGTACTGGGCCATGCTGGATCCTGTCGATATATAAATCACATGATGGTATCACTCAAGCTTGCGTCCGGGACACCCCAACCCAGCGGAAAGCGCCGATAATAGCCAAGAACGTTGATCGCAAGATAAAATTTTCAGGTGGTTTATTTTGCGACAACGAACCAATTAGATGACTTTGGATTCTTTTTCGGATTCTTCATGTCCCAGCGTGCCCTAAATACTGTGGATACCGCGTTCGATGAAAATACCGCCAGCGTTATGGACGGTGACGACACGACGGCGGTTACTCACACCTCCGCGGAGGCTCCTGCGGCGCTATTGGGCACCCCGGACCGGCGATCAAGCGCGCGCCCTCGCCGTATTGACCTTCGCTACCCCAGCTCATTTTTGGCATTATTGCTGGCGGGATTTATTATTGCGTCATTGCCGTTGGCCGGTGGTTTAATCTCCAACTACATCGCGTTTGATCGGCTTTCCGAATTGAGCCAGCGCGCTGTCTACAACGCGGCTCA
>JAYVYF010000046.1:0-1810 GCA_043784585.1 Burkholderiales bacterium | reverse complement strand
GCAAGTGCTTTATTTTAAGCTTTCAGAAATTAGGTTTGGTAATACAAGAATCTGACCTCGAGGTTTTTCACGCGACGCTGGTGGGTTCGCAGATCCTTGATCTCGGCGAATCATCTGCTGAATCGCTAGTGCGCGCGCGCCGCATCGCGTTTCGTGCATTTGATGTTTTGGTGGCGTCCGCCAGTCCGATTAAAACAAGCACGATTCGGAACAAATCGTCCCCGCCAAAGCCAGCACCAACGCCAACATCAACGCCAGCCGCAAAATCCAGCGCGGCAAAAAAAGTCACCCAAAGAAAGTCAACCCGATGAAAAGCAAGCCCTTATTTTTGCTGTTTCCATACCTGCCACGCCTGCCCCTTTTTGGTCTTGGTATGTTGGCGATCAGCATTGCCGGATGTGCTGTCGGCCCGAACTATACGCGCCCTGCCCTGCCGCTCCCGCAAGCCTGGGTCGCGCCGTTACCGCATCAGGGCGAGGTGCTCAAACTCCAAGACTGGTGGGCACGCTGGGATGATCCGGTGCTGTTGGAATTGATTGACCAAGCCGAGCGCGAGAATTCGACTATAGCCATTTCCGCCGCGCGAATTTCGCAGGCGCGGGCCGCGTTTACGGCGGCGCAATCACCGTTATTCCCGAGTCTCACCGGCAACGCGAACGAAAGCCGCAGCCGGTCCCCTTCCGGTAGCGGATTTCAGTCAGGTGGCCAACGGGGCGGCCCATTAGCGGGCGGTTCGGGCGGTAACGCCGGAAGCCAAAGCACATCGTCCGCAGCAGCGAGCATCACCCATAATCGCGCCGCGTCCATCGACGCCGCATGGGAGCTGGATCTATTTGGTGGCAACCGTCGCGGGCGCGAAGCCGCCGCCGCGCGCGCAGAGGCGAGCGTATTCAACTGGCATGATGCACGTGTCTCAATTGCGGCAGAAGTCGCCACGTCTTATGCAAATCTGCGCGCTTGCGAGATCCTGGTGAGCGGCTATGTGCGTGATGCTGCGTCGCGCTCTGAAACGGCACGCCTCACTGACCTCAAAACCCAAGCCGGGTTTTCTGCGCCCGCCGATGCCGCACTCACCCGGGCGAGCGCGGCCGAAGCCGCCGCCCGGCTGACGTCGCAGCGCGCTGATTGCGATATTGAAATTAAATCGCTGGCGGTATTGAGCGTCATGCCTGAGCCTGCGTTACGTGAAAAACTGAAGGCCTCCACGGCCACATTTCCCAGCGTCGCCGCACTCACAATCAATAGCGTGCCCGCGTCCACGCTGTCGCAGCGGCCCGATGTGGCGGCGTCAGAGCGCCAATTGGCGGCTGCGTCAGCTGATATCGGCGTTGCCGAAGCAGACCGCTACCCGCGTATTTCACTGCGCGGCTCAATTGGCTACTCGGCAGTTAATTTTGGCGGCGGCGATAGCAAAGGACAAACTTGGTCATATGGCCCGCAACTGACGCTGCCTATTTTTGACGCCGGAAAACGCGCCGCCAATGCAGATTCTGCCCGGGCGCGATACGCCGAAGCGTTGGCGAATTACCAGGGATTAACGCGACGCGCGGTGCGTGAAGTGGAACAGGCGCTAGTGAGAATCAATAGCGCGAGTGAGCGTGATGCAGATGCCATGGCAGCGCTCAAAGGCTATGAAGCCTACCTTGCGGCAGCCAATGCGCGGGTCAGAGCGGGCGCAGGAAGTTTGGTGGAACTGGAGGAGGCGCGGCGTTTGGTCGTGGCATCGCAAGGCGTCACCGTCGGCGTCGAGCGTGAACGATTAACGGCGTGGATTTCGCTCTATCGCGCGATGGGCGGCGGATGGAATGAC
>JAYVYF010000045.1:0-14634 GCA_043784585.1 Burkholderiales bacterium | reverse complement strand
TTCCGTTTACCAAAAAACGATTGGGCTCGGCCAGTCGCTTTTACAAATTGAGCTCGACAAAAGTAGGGGTGCACTTTTCTCGATTTGACTAGTTCATTTTTTTTGCTTTTTCGAACGCTTCATCAATGCCCCCGACCATGTAAAACGCTTGCTCAGGCAGCGCATCGCATTCGCCATCCACAATCATTTTGAAACCACGGATGGTTTCTTTCAGCGACACATATTTGCCCGGCGAGCCGGTAAAAACTTCGGCGACGTGGAACGGTTGCGACAAGAAACGCTGGATTTTACGCGCCCGAGCAACCGCCAATTTATCTTCCGGCGACAACTCATCCATACCCAAAAATCGCAATAATATCGCGCAATTCTTTATAGCGTTGCAACGTTGCCTGCACGCGGCGGGTGATGCTGTAATGCTCTTCGCCGATCACGTTCGGATCAATCTGGCGTGATGTCGAGTCAAGTGGATCCACCGCAGGATAAATACCGAGCGAGGCGATATCGCGCGACAACACCACGGTGGCATCCAAGTGCGCAAAGGTAGTGGCAGGTGATGGATCGGTCAAGTCATCGGCTGGCACATACACCGCTTGAATTGAGGTGATCGAACCGGTCTTGGTGGAGGTAATACGCTCCTGCAGCACACCCATTTCTTCGGCCAGTGTTGGCTGATAACCCACCGCAGAAGGCATACGACCCAAAAGCGC
Source organism: Burkholderiales bacterium (assembly GCA_043784585.1). Lineage (GTDB taxonomy): Bacteria > Pseudomonadota > Gammaproteobacteria > Burkholderiales > Usitatibacteraceae > UKL13-2. Next base: position 13,927 of record JAYVYF010000045.1, on the reverse strand, counting down.
CGACACTTCCGTACCTGCCAAGGTGTAGCGGTAAATATTATCAACGAAAAACAGAATATCGCGGCCTTCGTCACGGAATTTCTCCGCCATCGTTAGGCCAGAAAGTGCCACCCGCAAACGGTTGCCCGGTGGCTCATTCATCTGACCGAACACCATCGCCACTTTGGATTTTGAGAGGTCATCTTTATTGATAACGCCTGCATCCGTCATCTCGTGATAAAAGTCGTTACCTTCACGAGTACGTTCACCCACGCCGGCAAACACCGATAAACCAGAGTGCTCCTTGGCGATATTGTTAATGAGTTCCAGCATGTTCACGGTCTTGCCCACACCCGCGCCGCCGAACAATCCGACCTTGCCACCTTTGGCGAACGGACAAATCAGGTCGATGACCTTGATGCCGGTCTCAAGCAAGTCAACCGAAGGTGATAATTCATCAAATTTAGGCGCAGATTGATGAATCTCGCGGCGCTCGTCGCATTGGATCGGGCCCTGCTCATCGATTGGGCGACCCAGCACGTCCATAATTCGGCCAAGTGTGCCGAGCCCCACAGGGACGCGAATTCCTGCGCCCGTTCCATTCACCTTCATGCCGCGACGAATACCGTCAGATGAGCCCATCGCAATGCAACGTACCACGCCATCGCCAAGCTGCTGCTCAACTTCAAAGGTCAGACCTTTTTCAGCAAAACTGGCTTGATCGCTGTCTTGCAGCGTTAGCGCTTCGTAGACTTTCGGGATGGAACCGTGGGGAAACTGAATGTCTACCACCGCACCGATACATTGAACGACTGTTCCTTGGCTCATGATCAATTCCTAAACTAAATTTAATTCGAATTCTGTAATTGGCAAATGCTTGCGGCTAAACAGCCGCAGCACCGCCAACGATTTCTGACAATTCTTTGGTAATCGCCGCCTGACGCGCCTTGTTGTAGGTTAGCTTCAAGTCACCAATCACTTTTTTCGCGTTATCAGTGGCTGACTTCATCGCCACCATCCTAGCCGACTGTTCAGACGCGATATTTTCAGAGACCGCCTGATAAACAATCGCCTCAACGTAACGCACCAGCAATTCATCCAGAACAACTTTTGGATCAGGCTCGTAAATATAGTCCCACGATGAATCTGGCGCACCCAGCTTTTCACCGGTCAATGGCAACAGCTGTTCACAAACCGGCTCCTGGCGCATGGTGTTGATGAACTTCGTATAACAAAGATAGAGCGCGTCAATTTTGCCTTCGCTAAACGCGTCGAGCTGAATCTTGACGGGACCGATCATTTTGTCCAGATGTGGCTTATCGCCCAGGCCTAAAACATGCGACACCACCGGAATCCCATAACGCTGCAAAAACGAAAAACCTTTGGTACCAATTGCGGTGCCCTGCACCTTGGCATTGCCGCCTTCCCACTCTTTAACCTTGTTCACCACCAAGCGCATCACATTGGTATTCAAACCACCGCACAGGCCCTTGTCCGAGGTGACCATGATGACGCCAACGTTACGAACCGCGTCGCGCTTCATCAAAAAAGGATGCTTGTAATCCGGATTCGCGTGCGACAGGTTGGCGGCGACACTGCGAATTTTTTCGCCGTACGGACGAGCTGCACGCATCCGTTCCTGCGCCTTGCGCATCTTGGCTGCCGCGACCATCTCCATAGCTTTGGTGATCTTGCGCGTATTTTCTACGCTCTTGATCTTGGTGCGAATTTCTTTTGAGCCTGCCATTCAATACCCTCTACCAAATCTAGTTGCGTAATCAGAACAATTTGTTGTCGCCGACGCAGCAGTTATTTGATCAATTTAGTAAGCGCCTGTTTTCTTAAAATCTGCCACCGCCGCATGCAATGCTTTTTCATCTGCCTCAGACAAATTATTAACTTTGTCGATAGATTCAATCAGTGATGCGTATTTCGATTTCACAAAATCACGCAATGATTTTTCAAATGCAAGCGCTTTGCCCACTTCTACATCATCCATGTAGTTGTTGTTTACCGCGAACAAAATCAGCGCCATTTCCCAAACTTGCATGGGTGAATATTGGCCCTGCTTCATCAATTCTGTCACCATTTTGCCGCGCTCAAGCTGCTTGCGGGTGGCTTCATCAAGATCAGATGCGAACTGCGCAAACGCGGCCAGTTCACGATACTGCGCCAGCGCCAAACGCACACCGGCACCGGTGTCTTTACGCTTCATAATTTTTGTTTGCGCGGCACCGCCCACGCGAGATACGGATACACCGGCGTTAATGGCCGGGCGAATACCGGCATTAAACAAATCAGTTTCCAGGAAAATCTGGCCGTCGGTAATCGAGATCACATTGGTTGGCACAAATGCCGACACATCACCGGCTTGAGTTTCAATGATCGGCAATGCAGTCAGTGAACCGGTTTTGCCTTTGACCGCGCCGTTGGTGAATCTTTCAACGTATTCTTCGTTCACGCGTGCAGAACGCTCCAACAAACGCGAGTGCAAATAGAACACGTCGCCCGGGTAGGCTTCGCGGCCCGGTGGGCGGCGCAGCAACAGCGAAATTTGACGATAAGCCACCGCCTGCTTGGAAAGATCGTCATAAACAATTAGTGCATCTTCACCGCGATCACGGAAATATTCGCCCATCGTGCAGCCCGAATACGGTGCCACAAATTGCATCGCAGCCGATTCAGACGCGGACGATGCCACCACAATCGTATAGCTCATTGCGCCGTGCTCTTCGAGCTTGCGCACCACGTTGGCAATGGTCGAAGCTTTTTGACCCACTGCGACATAAACGCAGGTAACGTCTTTGCCTTTTTGGTTAATGATCGCGTCAATCGCGACCGCTGTTTTACCGGTTTGACGGTCCCCAATAATCAATTCGCGCTGACCGCGGCCGACTGGCACCATCGCGTCAATGGATTTCAAACCGGTTTGCAGCGGCTGCGAAACCGATTTACGGGCGATAACGCCGGGCGCTACCTTCTCGATAATATCGGTCATTTTGGCGTTGATCGGGCCTTTGCCGTCAATGGGCTGACCCAGCGCGTTAACCACGCGGCCTTTGAGCTCAGGGCCGACGGGCACGTCCAGAATGCGGCCCGTACACTTGACCGTATCGCCTTCGGAAATATGTTGGTATTCACCCAAAACCACCGCACCAACCGAGTCGCGCTCAAGGTTAAGGGCGAGGCCGAATGTGCCACCTGGGAATTCCAGCATTTCGCCCTGCATGGCATCAGCCAGGCCGTGAACGCGGCAAATACCGTCAGTCACTGAGATAACGGTGCCTTCCGAACGCTTCTCTGCGGCCGTTGGCATGGCTTGAATTTTCGACTTAATCAGTTCGCTGATTTCGGCGGCATTGATTTGCATTTAAAACTCCGATACTTAAATTCTGAATTCTGTTTTTGCTCGCGTGCCTTATTGCACAAGAGCTTGAGCCATTTTGTTTAATGTGTCACGAACCGAGGCGTGCACCACGTCATCGCCCACTTGCACACGCGCACCACCAATCAGCGATTCATCCACAATCACAACCGCTTCGACACGCTTACCGTATTTCTTCGCCAGTGCGTCCAACATACCCGCTTTGTCGGCGTCCGACATCGGAAAGGCGCTGGTAATGGTCGCCTTCACCACACCATCGCGCTCACGCTGCAAACGCTCAAAATGCTCGGTGATAAACGGTAACAACGAAGCCTTGCCGTTACCAATCAGCAACAGCACGGCATTCGCCAGAGCAACCGGCACATTGCCGCCCGCTACACTACTCATCAGATTGGCTTTTTCAGCCGCGCTCACATTGGGATTACCGACCAGAGACGCCATCTGCGGATTCGCGGCAATCGCACCCAGCGATTTCAGTTTGGCACCAAAACCTGCAACGTCATTGGCGTCCACCGCTGAGCGAAAAACCGCTTCGGCGTAAGGGCGGGCAACGGTGGTCAACTCAGCCATTACAGCTGCGCTTTCAGTTGACTCAACATGTCTGCGTGTACTTTGGCATCCACTTCGCGCCTGAGGATTTTCTCAGCTCCAGCAATTGCCAAGGCCGCCACTTGTTCACGAAGCTGCTCTTTGGCTTTTTGCTTTTCCATCTCGATTTGAGCATGCGCCGCCGCAATAATACGATCCGCTTCCACCTTGGCTTGTACCCTGGCTTCGTTGATCATCGCTTGCGCCTGCTTATCATTCAGCGCCTTCATTTCAGTCGCGGTTTGACGGGCCTCTTTCATCAGCGCATCTTTTTGCTTTTCACCTTCGGCGAGCGCGGCTTTGCCTTTTTCGGCTTCGGCTAAACCTTCGGCGATTTTTTTGTTGCGGGTATCAATGGCCGTCATTAACGGCGGCCATATGAATTTGTACGCAAATGCAATCAGCAGCGCAAACCACACCGCCATCGCAAACAACGTCGCATTGGGCATCATAACGACGACCCTTTCTTCAAATCAGTGGATCGGGAATTACTTGATTGCGCTGAGCAGCGGGTTGGCGAATGCAAAGAACATCGCGATACCCACGCCGATCAAGAATGCCGCGTCAATCAACCCAGCCAGCAAGAACATGAATTTTTGCAATTGCGGGATCAGCTCTGGCTGACGTGCTGCGGCTTCCAGAAACTTGGAACCCATGATGCCGATACCGATACAAGCGCCCAATGCGCCGAGACCGATAATCATGCCGATGGCAAGAGCCATATTGGATTGAACGAGGGCGATGAACTGTGCCATTTTATTTTCCTTTGGTGGTCGAAAACGGTTACTAGTTTGAGTTACGTTAATTACAAATTATTGAATCAAGACGGATCAATGATGTTCCTGGGCCATCGCGATATAAACAACGGATAACACCATAAAAATAAAGGCTTGCAACAAAATGATCAAGATGTGGAAGATCGCCCAGCCAAGGCTCAGTACGATCGAGCCAGCGGTAAAAATTCCGCCCAACATGCCCAACAAACCTAACAGCATAAAAATTAATTCGCCTGCATACATATTTCCAAACAACCGCATGCCGAGCGAGACCGGCTTGGCAATCAGCTCGATGATGTTGATTGCCAGATTGGGAATCCACATTGCAGGGCTAGCGCCAAACGGCGCGGTGAATAATTCATGTACAAACCCACCCACACCCTTGGCCTTGAAGCTGAAGAAAATGATCAGGATAAATACCGTGAATGACATAGCAAATGTCACGCTCAGATTGGTGGAGGGCACCGCTTTCCAGTGTGGAAAACCCATCGCTTCGGTTGCGTTGGCAACGAAATCGAGCGGAATCAAATCCATCAGGTTCATCATGAACACGAGGACAAAAATAGTGAGCGCCAATGGCCCTAAAAACTTACGGTCACCCGGGAATACATCTTTAACCGTGTCGTCGACAAATTGGAGTACCAGTTCGACAAACCCCTGGAAGCGACCGGGCACGCCCGCAGTGACGCGCCGTGCAACCAGCCAAAAAATGCCCAAACCGATAACGCCGACAATGATCGACATCACCATCGAGTCAACATCAAGCTGCCAAAAGTCGCCTTCACCGACTCTAATCCGAAGATTTTGCAGGTGATGCTCAATATATTCTGAGGGGGTAATCGCTGCGGATTCGTTGCTGGATGACATGATTCGTTTTATTTAGCGAATGATTAAAAATACAAGCCAATGCCCCAACAGGGCCACACACATTGCCGCGACCAGCCACGTCGCCGCAAACCAACCGCTGGATAACGCACCAAAAACCGCCCCCAGCACGACCATCCATTTCCCGACTTCCGCGAGGGCATGTCGGCGAATCACATGGCCCGCTGAAACCGCGACTACCTGTGATTTTCTGGCGAGCACCGCATAAGCCATGCTACCTGCGACTACCGATAGCGCGCCAATGAACGCAGACAAAGCTGCCAAATTGCCGTCGAACACAATAGCGATTAGCACTACAGCCGTGCCCAGAATTGCCTGCACGGATATTACTTTTCGATACAGGCTAGTCAACGAGTCGATCAGCACTTAGGACCTCATCAACCTTTTGCGTTGCCCGTTTTCGTATAAAAGTTCCCGCGAAGCTCGGCGATTATAAGCGCGGACGGACGTTTCAGTCAAACCGTTTTGCGGCGGTGCAGCATGATTTGCGCCGTGATAAACAGTTGATACCAAAGCGCTTATGTTGCCCGCGTCGTGCTGATAGATTGATTTGGCGAATGTCTGCTTAACATCCAATATTTTTCCGAACAGCCCGCGGAGCCCCACTTACAAAAGATCTGGCTGTAAAGTCTAATGCAGGCGCTCGTTTTGAGTCATTATTGCTTGTAGATACCCGCCAATAAGGGGGTTATATAAATCTGCAACGTCAGATGTTCGGTAGTTTAGGCGACGTGACCCATCACTTCGTACGACACGAATGGTTGATCTCCTTGGCGAGATTCAGCTTGGCATGCTTCTTGGTTGTGTACGTTGTCTGGTTTGTTTGGCTTCAATCTTGTGGTTCGCATTCAACGCACCCGCTTTAATTAACGAAAGCGCCTCGCCATGTTTCCGAATTTTTTGAATCGCGCTTAAGCTGCATGGCAAAGTGCCGCGAAATCACACGCGTTGAAGTGGCTACAACAACGGCTTTTGCACCTTCCACATCTTCCACATCTTCTACACCTTTCGCCGGTGCAATCCGCGCGCAATAGTGGTGCAGATTCGCCACCTGTGCGCGTTCATGAGCCGCAGAATTCCCTATCGACCAACGTCACCACCGCTACCGTCGCGGTGGAGGAAAGGGTTAACGAGCGAGCCCAAACGCTCAAAGAGGCCACACCTGTGCCTGGCGATAGGCTTGCGCCCGCTTGCTGGTGGAAGACATCGCGAAAAATACCAAAGAGCGCATGTTGCCATGGGTACTGATTCCGCCAGTGCGCCGTTATCGTTTGTACATTCCCGTCGGCATTCCCAATGACCAGCCGCACACCCGCCCGCGGGCGATGGTAGTGATGATTCACGGCTGCCGGCAGGATGCGGAAACATTTGCTGAGGCCACGCGCATTAATGCGCTTGCAGATCGCGATGGCCCCGTCGTGCTGTACCGCGATCAATCCGATCTCGCTAACCTGCATCGCTGTTGGAATTGGTTTGAACCGCAAACGCTGGCCGGGCAGGGCGAGGCAGCGATATTGCTCACCATGATTGGGCTGGCCGCAGAACGCGCAAACGTGGATCCTGCGCATATTTTGATTGCTCGCTTATCGTCCGGTGGCGCGATGGCGGCGCTGTTGGCATATCTGCATCCCGAACAGTCTGCCAAGGTGGTCGTTCACTCCGGCCTTGCGCCGTTTTCGGCCAATTCAATCCCCAACGCCTTGGCGGCGATGCGCGATGGCCCCACCCTGGATATGCCCGCCTTAACGCGGCAATACTGGCGCACGCACCAGCTGCCGCCGCTGCCTTTACTAATTATTCAGGGCGATGCGGACATTACCGTTAGCCCGGCCAACACAGATGCACTGCTGGATTTATGGGCCAACTTGAATCAGGCAGAATCACCGGCTCCGTTGGTTCGTGCTGAAAGCAATACACCTGAAACAGAATTGAACCGGGCTTTTCGCAGCGCTCGGCTGCATGCTCAGGACAGCCGCAATACCGTGGCCGTGCAAGTAAACATTGTCGGTCTGGCGCACACCTAGAGCGGCGCCAAATGCGGCTCATCCATTCAACGATGCCATGGGCCCGGACGCATCCGGCATGATCGCCGCGCTTTTGAAATTAGATCAGGCCACCCAGATGAGCTGAAGGCAAATGATTGCGGCCGGGCATCATGTTCGCTACACCTGTGTAAGTAGCAGCACCGCATTACGCCTAAATATCGCCCCCCCGGAGTGGGGCTGGACGCGTTTGAGCAACGTGCCGTTGTTGACGCAGCGATCGCCTTGCAGCCACGATAGCCCTTGCGCGGATAGATCGAAGACTTGCTCGTAGGCGACGTCGGGATGCGGGCTGAGCGCCATACAAAAATAGACACCGGACACGGCGGGCAGGCTGCGAATGCGTTGGCTGTTGCAGCCGTGTTGATCCAGAATCGTACTGATGAGAGTGCGGGATATACCCGCGCGAGCGGTCGGGTGTTTGAATACCCGGCCGACCTCACGCCGGTGCCTAATATCGCTTGGGTTCGCCGATATGAAGTACGGTAAGTTTGAGGTGGCTATGCTTAACCGAACAGTAGCGAGATCTGACACTTTTTGCTTTTGCCCGTCACGCCATCCTAGGCGCATCTCAAAAAGCAGAATTTGAAGTACGCTAAGCCTTCGCAAGCCGCATCGCTGGTCGCCATGCCAAACCAACGAGCGCGATCAGGCAAAAAAATGCCCCAGTGTAGAACGTGGCTGATGCCCCTAGTCGATCCCATAAGAAACCGGCAACGACGCTTGCCGTCAGCATGGCAACGCCGCTGACCAGATTGAAGAATCCATAGGCTGTACCGCGCAGGTCGGCGGGCGCGGTATCGGCAACCATTGTTGCCAGCAAGCCCTGCGTAATGCCCATGTGTACACCCCACAGGGCAACACCGGCCAGCACCACGCTCCAATGGTCGTTGGTGGCAAGCACCAAATCTGCCGCGATCAAAACGGCCAAGCCAAGCGCCAATAGCTTCTTGTGGCTCATGCGGTCGGAGAGCTTGCCAAACGGGTAGGACGAAACAGCGTAGATCAGATTCATTGCCACCATCACCAGCGGCACCAGTGCAATCGGCACACCGCCCTGTTGTGCGCGCAGCACCAAAAACGCTTCGCTGAATCTCGCCAGCGTGAACACGGCGCCGATACCAACCACTTCCCAATACGGTGCGCCAAGACGCTTGAGATTCTCTCGGCGAATCGGGTTTGACCGCTGGCCGTCTTCGTGGCGTTCAGGCTCACGCACGCCGAACAAGAGCAATGCCACGGCCATCAGGCCCGGAATGACGGCCACCCAGAACACCGCCCGAAAGTCGTTAGCCCAGAGCAGCATCAACCCGACTGCCAGCAACGGGCCCAGAAACGCACCCACTGTGTCTAGCGATTGGCGCAGCCCAAATGCCGCGCCGCGCAGGTGCGGCGGCGCGATGTCGGCCACTAGTGCATCACGCGGCGCCCCACGAATACCCTTGCCCACGCGATCCAGCAGACGGGCAGTGAGAACGATGCCCGTGCTGGAAGCAATCGCAAACAGCGGCTTGGTCAGCGCCCCCAAGGCATAGCCGAATACGGCAAGGCCTTTGCGTTTACCCAGATAATCACTCAAAGTCCCTGAAAACACTTTGACCATCAATGCAGCCGATTCGGCGAGCCCTTCTATCAGGCCAACGGCGACGACGCTGGCTCCCAGTGTCGTGACCATGAATAGGGGTAGAAGGCTATGGATCATCTCTGATGAGATGTCCATCAACATGCTGACGAAGCCGAGCACCCAAACGCCAGCGGGAATCTGACTCAAGGTGCTTTTGCTTGTTGTCGTCATTGTCAATCTTGGTGATCGTACGCGGTCGTTGCTACAGGATGCAACGCACAGTCGCTTTGGGTCAAGCTTTTCGGTATAGCAAATAAAGTCACTTTCCAATGATCGTTCTTGTCACTGGCGAAACTTGAACATGCAAAGTCTCCCAGACGTTAACACCGCGTATGCCCTGCTGCACAAATTCAACGTATGTTTCAATCTGGCGATTGTTCTGTGCGCCGCATTGGCGCAGCCTTGCAGCGAATTCACTTCACACCGAATAGATTTCAAAGGTTTTTTGTACAACTCACCACCAACCATTGACAACCAAATATATAGTGTTATAGTTAACTACTACACTATAACGACATAACAGTGCAACAACACAGGAGTTATGAGCAATGGACACAAATTGGCACGACAATTCGCCGATTTATCGCCAGCTTAAGCAGCGCGTCATCCGCATGATGCTCGATGGGCTGCTGAGGCCTGGCGATGCGCTACCTTCAGTGCGGCAAATCGCGGCAGAGTATCAGCTTAATCCAATCACCGTTTCGCGCGCTTATCAAGAACTGGCCGACGAAGCACTCGTGGAAAAAAGAAGGGGACTTGGCATGTATGTGACCGATGGCGCACGCGAGAAATTGCTCACCAGTGAGCGCGAACAATTTCTTAAAAATGAATGGCCGGCCGTATTGGAACGGATGCGCAGCCTGGGGCTGAGCGTGAAAGAACTGTTGGCAAACGCGACAGTCGGCGGTGTCGCATGAATGCCGCGAATCCAGTTGTGAATGTCGTGGTGAAGGCGAGCGGTCTCACCAAACGCTACGGCAAATCAATCGCCGTGGACAACATCAGTTTTCAAATTCCGGCGGGCCGCATTATCGGTTTGATCGGGCCAAATGGTTCCGGCAAAACCACGACCTTGAAAGCAATGCTCGGTCTGGTGCCGTTCGAGGGCGAGCTGCGGGTGCTGGGGCTGGATCCGCGCACGCAGCGCGATGAGCTTATGGAGAACGTGAGCTTTATCGCCGACGTGACGGTGCTGCCGCGCTGGCTGCGGGTGAGCGAGGCGGTCGATTTTGTGGCGGGAGTGCATCCAAAATTTGATCGCGCCAAGGCCGAGCGGTATTTAAAAAACACCAAGCTCACGCCGAAGATGAAGGTAAAAGAAATGTCGAAAGGCATGATCGTGCAGCTACATTTGGCGCTGGTCATGGCGATTGATGCGAAGCTGTTGGTGCTCGATGAGCCGACCCTCGGCCTCGACATTTTGTATCGCAAGCAGTTTTACCAAAACTTGCTCGAAGATTATTTCGATGAGCAAAAAACCATCATCGTCACCACGCATCAGGTGGAAGAAATCGAGCACATCTTGAGTGATCTGATGTTTATTCGCGATGGCCGCATCACGCTCTCGGCGACGATGGATGAAATCGGCGAACGCTTTACCGAAGTGATGGTGCCTGCCGATAAAGTCGAGGCCGGGCGCGCGATGAAACCGATCGACGAGCGCCAGGTATTTGGCAAATCCGTGATGCTGTTTGACGGCACCGTCAATGGTGTGACCCGGGAAAAAATAGCTGCACTTGGCGAAACCCGCAGCCCAGGCATTGCTGATCTGTTCGTCGCCACCATGAAAGGAACCTACGCATGAGCTCGCAAACAAGCAAGATGAAATGGCTGCTAAAGCGCGAATTTTGGGAACACAAGGGTGGGTTCTTTTGGGCGCCCATTGTGGTGAGTGTGATCGTGACCGTGATTACCGCCTTTACGATTCTGGTCGGCGTGACGCAGGGGGTTAAGTCAACCATCGTTATCAACGGCGAAACCGTCACCAACTTGGCAGAACGATTTTCACCCGAACAAAAAGCAACCGCCGTCGAACATTTAGCCAGCACCTACATGGTGTCAGCCGTCCCGCTGTTATTCGTCTTGTCATTCACGGTGTTTTTTTATTGTCTTAGCGCATTGTTTGACGAACGCAAAGACCGCAGTGTGCTGTTTTGGAAATCATTACCGGTTACCGATGGCGCAACCGTACTTTCAAAAGTTGCCGTGGCGCTTTGCCTAGCCCCGCTCATTACGCTGGGCTTGGCCATCATGCTGGCGATAGTGAACCTGACTTTCCTGACGATTGGCGCGGGCGCAGCGGGCGTCAACATTGCTGGCGAGCTAGTAGGCTCTACGTCGCTCTACATGGCGCCGCTTCAGATCGCCGCGCTATTTCCAATCTATGTGCTGTGGGCATTGCCCACGGTGGGCTGGCTGCTGATGGTAGGTGCTTGGGCGCGCAGCAAGCCATTCTTGTGGGCAGTCGGCGCGCCGTTGCTGGCGATGGGGCTTATCGCGTGGTTTAACAAAATGTTCAGCTTTGGTTGGCAGCTCGAATGGTTTTGGCTGAATATCGTTGGTCGCGGGCTACTCAGCCTGGTGCCAGGATCATGGTTTGTGCTCAGCGGCGAAAATATTGCCGTGCCTGGCGGTATGCAGGAGCCGCAAATGAACTCGCTAGTGACCCTCTCATGGGCACAACTCGCGACCCCCAACCTCTGGATCGGTGTCACCGTCGGTGCCGCGATGATCTACGCCGCAATCCGGCTGCGCCGTTGGAAGGATGAAGGCTAAAAAACTAAGGCAAAACAGAGCGCACAAGCAGGCAAGGAGATGCCATGAAACTTGCCCATCAACTTAATCAGACCTCACTCATTCCTGTAGGGAGCACATTCGCATGACAGTTGATGGAGCACTTCCTTCCTCCACCATGTTCAGCCGATTGCGCCGATGGGCACCGATTCGTCTAGTCAGCTACGTCGCGGCGATTCTCCTCGTCGCCGCTGTCGTCAACATTCTGGGCAAGCTTTTGATCCCTCCGCTGCCATCGTTGCTACACGAACCGATGACGGTAGTCAAAAACGTCCTTTTGCTGGTTGCAGTCTTCGCGCTCTATCCGCTTCTGGTGCGCGTCTTTGAGCATCGCGCGGCCAGCGAGAGCAGCATCCGTAGACATTGGTCCGGCTTCTTGGCGGGTTGCATAATCGGGGCGCTGCTAGTCGGCGCAATCTACTCGGTGTTGTACGCGTTGGGCATAGCCCATCTTCAAGCAGGCAGCGGATTTGCAGGGTTGGCCGTCGCAGCCCTTCGCCCCTTGAGCGTTGCGATGTTGGAGGAATTGCTGTTTCGCGGCGTTCTGTTGCGAATCACAGAAGAAATGTGCGGCACAGCAGTGGCCATCATAGTTTCAGCGGCAGTATTCGGCCTCGCGCACGCCGCCAATCCGGGTGCCACACCGTTTACTATCTTCGCGCTGACAGCTGAGCTTGGCATCCTTCTATCACTGGCGTATGTCCTAACCCGCAACATCTGGCTTGCCGTCGGCATTCATATGGCCTGGAATTTTATGCAGGGCTTTATATTTGGCACCGAAGTTTCCGGAAGTCGCGAACCATCCAGCTTCTTAACTACTTCGATGACAGGTTCAGACCTATTCACAGGTGGCAGTTTCGGGCTTGAGGGCTCGCTTGCAACATTGATAGTCGGCCTCGCTGCTTCGGCAATCTTGGTAGTTTTGATCGCGCGCAAGCGAGACTGGCAGGCACCAAGGCTTCCCTGGCGAAGGAAGGAATAATGGGCCGACGAGAATGATTTCGTTCACCACCAAAGGCAATACCTTGCTTTAACAGCAACCACTATTCGTGAATCTGGCAAATTAGGAGACCCCATGAACGCACACGCATTGGCTACACCACGTCGATCAACGTCCAGCGCAGGAACGACGCTAAGATTAATGGCACAGTTTTGGTTTGTGGTGGCATTCGTGGGCCAGCTGCTGTTTGCTTATTATGTGTTGGCCTACTACGGCGCCTCGGCAATTGAAGGCAGCTGGACAAAATGGAATGTGGTGTTCAAACACGGCTATGTTGCGGGCGATTCGTTCGGCAACATCGCCGTTGGCGTCCATCTTTTTCTGGCGTTCGTGGTGACGATCTGCGGGCCGCTACAGCTTATCCCACAAATCCGAACCCATGCGCCCGTCTTTCATCGCTGGAATGGGCGCATCTATTTGACAACTGCGCTGGTCACCAGCATCGCCGGTCTGGTGATGCTGTTTAATCGCGGTTCGGTCGGCGGCGCGATACAACATGTGGGCATCGCACTTAACGCAGTGCTGGTAATCATCTTTGCTGCGATGGCGTTGCGCTATGCGTTGGCGCGCGATTTTGTGACGCATCGCCGCTGGGCACTGCGCCTATTTTTGGCGGTTAGTGGTGTCTGGTTTTATCGGGTCGGCTTGATGCTGTGGCTGGTGGCCAATAAGGGCCCCGCAGGTTTTGATCCCGTCACGTTTCAGGGGCCGTTTTTGTCATTTATCTCCTTCGCCAATTACCTGTTGCCGCTAGCGATTTTGGAAATTTATTTTTACGCCAAGCGCAAAGGCAACACGTTCGATCAGATGGTGATGGCGGCGGGACTTTTTGTGTTGACCCTTGCGATGTCTGCC
>JAYVYF010000044.1:0-13389 GCA_043784585.1 Burkholderiales bacterium | reverse complement strand
TCCTGGATGATGCGCGAACCAATAATGACCGCATCGGCAATATCACCCACACGGCGTGCGATTTCACCGTCGCGGATGCCAAAACCGACACCAATGGGCAAGTCGGTTTTTGCCTTAATTCGCGCCACCACGGCAGCGACTTCGGCGGTGTCAATGTTGGCCGCGCCAGTCACGCCTTTAAGCGAGACATAATAAATATAGCCGCGCCCCACGCTGGCCACCATCTCAATCCGGGCGGGCGTCGAGGTGGGTGACAGCAAATAGACCACGTCAATCCCAACAGCATCCATGGTGCGAAGTAGCTCGTGGCTTTCTTCCGGCGGATAGTCAACCACGATAAGTCCATCTACACCTGCCGCTTTGGCGCGATCTCCAAAAGCCTGCATACCCATCCGCTCAATCGGGTTTGCGTAACCCATCAATACAACCGGCGTCACATCATCTGTTTGACGAAACTCACTCACGTACGCAAACACATCAGCCACGCCCACGCCGAGCGCCAAAGCGCGCTCAGATGAACGTTGTATGACAGGGCCTTCGGCCATCGGGTCCGAAAAAGGCATCCCCAATTCAATCACGTCAACGCCCGACTCAACCATCGCGTGCATCAGCGGTACGGTGATTTCTCGTGATGGATCACCGGCAGTCACGAAGGTAACCAGCGCTTTCTTTTTCTCAGCTTTCAGACGTGTAAAAGTCGCGCCAATTCTAGTCGCCGCCTTCTCGGCTTTAACGTCAGCGGCTTGCGTTGGTACAAGCGAATTTGCGGATACAGTCATCTAAGTCTTTGCGTTTTGTTGACAGCTTGCGCGGCAAAAAAATTGTAGCCCCGAGCGCTCCGCCACTGTCGCCATATCCTTGTCTCCGCGTCCGGATAAATTTACCAGCAACACTTTGTCTTTGGCCATCGTCGGTGCCATTTTGATCGCTTGCGCGATTGCGTGACTCGACTCAAGAGCAGGGATGATACCTTCAATACGACACAAGCGATGAAACGCCGCGAGCGCCTCTTCATCGTTAACCGCCACGTACTCTGCACGCCCTGAATCTTTCAACCACGCATGTTCGGGGCCGACCCCCGGATAATCCAGGCCGGCTGATATTGAATGCGTATCAATAATTTGACCATCTTCATTTTGAATCAGATAAGTCCGATTGCCGTGCAATATACCAGCACTACCTGCCGACAAAGACGCCGCGTGTCGACCCGTTTCAATACCTTCGCCACCCGCTTCACAACCAATCAGCCGCACGCTTTCATCAGCAATGTAATCGTAAAAAATGCCCATCGCATTCGAGCCGCCCCCGACACAAGCTAATACTGCATCGGGCTGTCGGCCAATCATTTCAGGCATCTGCCAGAGGCATTCTTTGCCAACCACCGAATTAAAATCCCGAACCATCATTGGATAGGGATGGGGACCTGCCACGGTACCAATAATGTAGTAAGTGTTTTCGACGTTGGTGACCCAGTCGCGCATCGCCTCATTGAGTGCATCCTTAAGCGTTTTTGAGCCGCTTTCAACCGGCACCACAGTAGCACCAAGCAGCTTCATGCGATACACGTTTTGCGCCTGGCGCTTCACATCCTCAGAGCCCATATAGACCACACACTCCAGCCCATAACGTGCCGCCACGGTCGCACTCGCCACGCCGTGCTGGCCTGCGCCAGTCTCGGCAATGACGCGCGGCTTACCCATGCGACGCGCGAGCAGTGCCTGACCGATAGTGTTATTTATCTTGTGCGCGCCAGTATGATTCAGGTCTTCACGCTTCAAATATATCTGCGCACCTCCCAAATCATCTGACAGCCGTTTGGCGTGGTAGATCGGGCTAGGACGGCCCACATAATGTTTCAACTCGCGTTGAAATTCGGCGATGAATTCGAGATCCGTTCGGGTTTTTTCGTATTCAACTTTTAGCTCAAGTAATGCCGCTTGCAGCGTTTCAGCTACAAATACACCGCCATATTGGCCAAAGTGTCCGCGTGCATCGGGAAGATCGTACATTTGCATGGCTGTTATTCCTTGTCTTGCTTGTTCAACATCGGTTGTTTACAGGGTTTGCCGGTTTAGGCACAGTTGTCTGGGTTTATGCATCCGCGCTTCTGACCGCCGAAATAAATGCCACTATTTTTTCGGGATCCTTGATTCCTTTTTTCAGATTGGTGCCCTCGCCCATCTCAATGCCGCTCGATACATCAACTGCCCAGGGCCTGATTTTTCGCACTGCGTTACCTACATTGGAGGGCGTCAAGCCGCCTGAAAGCACAATTCGTTCACACATACTGGCAGGAATCAACCCCCAATCAAATGATTCCCCCGATCCACCGTATTGGCCCGCCGACAGGGTATCCAGCAGCAACGCTTTGGCGGTCGAAAACGTGACCTGCAATTGTAGCAAATCATCCGCTTTCATCGATGCCCCGACACGAATTGCTTTGACATAGGGACGAGCGAATGATGCACAGTAAGCATGATCTTCATCACCGTGAAATTGTATTAGCGACGGATTGAGCGCGTTGCATACCTCTATCACCCGAGCGCGTTCGGCATTCACAAACAACGCCACGGTGGACACAAACGGTGGGAGCGCATCGCGTACTGCAATTGCTAATTCGAGCGTGATTGCTCGCGGCGAAGGCGCATAAAAAATAAGGCCAATTGCATCAGCACCCGCGTCTGCCGCCATCAGCGCATCTTCGACCTTTCGTACTCCGCATATTTTGATTCTGGTTTTATGCATGCTGCTAATGGCGTTCGCTAAAAAAGGGGTGGCGCTCCAGTGGCGCGGCGCCGACTGGCAGACCGAAGCCAGGATCGTACTCGACATCCGTTAAATACAGTCCTGCGGCTGAAAAAGTAGGCGCGGCTACGACGCGGTTTCGGGCTTTAAGAATATCCATAAATTGCTGTTGAGAGTGCCGTTCTGCCCCTACAGACACCAGACCGCCGACAATGTTGCGAATCATGTGGTGCAAGAAAGCATTTGCGCGAAATTTAAAAAAAATATGGCGGCCACGCCGCTCGATTGTTGCCTGATAGAGCGTTCTAACCGGACTTTTGGCTTGGCACTCAGCGGCGCGAAACGATGAAAAATCATGTTCCCCAAGCAGCATGGTTGCCGCGGCCTGCATTGCTTGTGCGTCAAGCGGCACATGAAAAAAGCCCACTGACCTTGACGTCAGTGCACCTTCCACAGAGTCGTTCAACAATATGTACTGATAGCTGCGTGACTTCGCTGAAAATCGCGCGTGAAAATCATCTGAGACCGGTGTAGCCCAGACCACGCGCACGCTGCCAGGCAGATGAGCGTTAGTTCCGCGAACCCAGGATTTAACGTCACGAATAACCACGGTGTCGATGTGTGCGATCTGCGCGAGTGCGTGTACGCCTGCGTCCGTGCGGCCTGCGCAATGCGCCCTGACTTCAGCGCCCACAAAAACACCCAAGGCTGACTCTAACGCATCCTGCACGCCGCAGCGGTTTGATTGCGACTGCCAGCCGCAAAAACCTGCACCGTCGTATTCGAGGGCCAGCGCGATACGCATATCTAATTTACAAAACTTTCATGGCTTGTGAAAAATTTGCGCTAACTCCGCCTTAAACGGTTAGGCTTCGACCAATCAGCATCAATAAGTGCGGCCAAATTCAAAAATAAAAAGGGCGCGTAATTCCGCGCCCCCAATAAAATGTGCCCGTTTGCTATCGGGGCATCAAATACCAGCCAAAATCTTGTCCGCGGCTTCGCGCTGCGCCGCGGAACCTTCGCGCGATACTTCCTGAAGAATTTCGCGGGCACCTTCGGCGTCGCCAATTTCGATATAAGCCTTCGCCAGCTCAAGTTTGGTTGCGGTGGCAGTGCCAGTGTTGCCGTCGACAGCTCCTGTATCCAGATCAAAACTTACACCGCTAAGCGATTCTGCCGCAGGCTTAGGCTGCGCGGCCAGCTCAGTTGCTTTGGTCCTGATTGTCGTCGCAAATATGTCATCCAGCGCCGTCGATGCAGATGGTGGGGCTGAGGGCGATGGAGCGGAAGGTGTGGGCGTCGTATCGAGTGACAACGACGATAAATCAAAATCAAAAGTTGACTTTGAAGCCGGAGCCGTGGCTACCGGAGCCGGTGGCGTCTCCGGCGGCACATCAAACGCAAGGTCAAAATCAAGCATGCCGTTTTCTTCCTGCGACGCTGCACCATGCGGGAGTGCAGCCAATTCAGACGGCGATACTGGCGAATTTAAGTCCAGATCGAAATCCATGGCAGGCTTTTTCTCTGCCGAACTTGTACCTGCGGAGCTCATGGTGGACATCGTCGCTGGTGCAGTCTCAGTAAAACCTAAATCAAAGTCCAGATCCGGCGCACTGGAAATTACCGGCGCTGTTGAAGCCGCACTGCCCATCGCTACTGCGCCTGCGGCGAGCGCCGCACCACCAGCTGCGAATTTACCGGTTGAAATGCCTTCCAACGCGCCGCCCACACCACCATAAAGCGGATTGGCTGGATCAATCGACGCACCCAGCGCAGCTACTTTCGCCCAGGTTGGATTATCCACGCCGATGGCTTCTTTTAGCTCACGGGCAACAGGTTCAAAAGCCTGTGGGCTTTTACGTGAGTGATAAATTTCAAGCAGTTTCACCGCAATTTCGTGACGATTCTTATCACGACCCATCGCCTCTTTAAGAATTTCTTCGGCTTGGGCATCGCGGCCATAAGCAATATAAACCTCAGCCTCAGCGACGGGATCTACCTCATCCGTATCGATCATGCCGGGGCCGGTCTTATCAAAATCGGTCAGGAACGAGCTATTGCCGGTATCAACCAAGCCACCTGCACGGTTACCCGTAACCGTGTTTGGCTTCATGTCACTCGGCATGATTGACGAGGTATTCACCATCTGGCTTGACGGAGGTGGAATCGGTTTTTTCTTGCGGCGCGTAAAAAGTAAACCTGCAGTGGCCAACAAAACCGCTATCGCGGCGAAAATTGCAACTGCATTTTCTTCAATAAAGCTTGGTTCTGTGGGCGCACTAGGCGGCGGAGCTTTGGCTATTACTGGCTTTGCCAAATCAGCTTTTGGTGATTCCACTTTTGGCGCGTCTGATTTAGGTGCTTCAGTCTTGGCCGCATTAGCTGCTTCAGTCTTGGCTGCTTCAGTCTTGGCCGCATCAACTTTAGGCGGCTCTGCTTTTGCAAGGTCGGCTTTCGGTGCGTCCACTTTGGGCGCTTCCCCCTTGGGCGCATCCAATTTGGAGCCTTCAATTTTCGCGGCGTCCACTTTCGGCGGTTCGATAGCCTTTGCCGGTTCGCCTAGCTTGCCGGGCGCCGCTGCCGGCGTAACCTGTGCCACTGAGGGTGGCACTACTATCTTGGCTGGATCTGCAGCTTTGGGCTTATCGTCAACCTTCGCAGTTTTAATGTCGACGGCTTTCGCATCGACCGCTTTTGAAGGTGCGGGAACACCTTTTAATTCCATCAGCTCACGCATCTTAACAATTTGCTTTTCAAGCTCGGCAACGCGTGAATTAGCCTCTTTCAAGCGATTATCCTTCGCAATCGCCTCTTCTTTCAACGCGTTTAACTGGTCCTGTACCGCACTTGACGACCCTTTTGCACCTGCACTACCGGTTTTTGAATCACTACCTTCAGATTTAGCAATCTTTAACTGATCACCCGACGATGACGCGGCAGCAGGCTTATCTGGCTTTGCCACGGCAATTTTGCCTGCGCCTTCATTGCCAGAAGAGGCTTTCGCAGGCATCGATTGTGCAGCACCCGCGACTGAATCACGGTAATTTTTCCAATCCGAAACTTGGACTTTGATTTCGTTTTGAGCTTCGGTACGGGTGATTTTCCCTACGTCTGCGGCCGAAGGCACACGCAGAATCTGGCCGGTCTTCAACTGGTTCATGTTGTTGCCAATGAACGCCGCCTTGTTCTCGCGGTACATCGCAACCAACATTTGTTCAAGCGAGACAGTATCCGGCTTGACGCTGGAAGCAATCTGGTTGAGCGTGTCGCCGCTCTTAACCGGGCCATAGGTATCACGTGGTGCGTCTTTGGGTGCGTCTTTCCGCGCTATGCGCGCGGCAGGTGGGCTCGTAGGCTGCGTGGCAATAGCGGGTGCCACATTTGACGCTGTGGGTTTAATTACCACCACCGCAGCGACGGGGGGTGCCACTCTGCCTTCGCTGAAACCAGGCGGGTCCAACAAAATGGGGTATTCACGCAACAATTTTCCCGAGGGCCAGTTCACCTCGACCAGTACATCCAGAAACGGTTCATTGATCGGTGCCGAACTCGTAACTTTCAGTACTGGTTTGCCATCGGCGCGGCGTTCAGCCGTAAAACGAAGCTGGCGCAATAACGGCGAAAACTCGATTCGAGCATTGGTGTAGGCCTCCGGGCTGGCAACGCGCGCCGCAAGCGCCTCAAATTCGCCAGGCTGCAAGGAGACGAGCTCAATTTCAACAGATAAGGGCTGGCCCAATGAGGAATTAACGGAAAGACGGCCTAGCCCTGCCGCCTCTGCAAAAAATGTTGAGGCTGCCAGTACTGCGCCTCCCAACGCCGCAACTAATTTTGTTCTTGGTGGACGGTTCATTCTTGGCCCCAGCCCTTCGTTTTTTTAGACAAATTAAAATAACATCAACGAGTTATTGTTGCAATCTTATTCGATTTCTCACATTAGAAGCCAAAGTCACGGATTTTTCAAGCCTTATGCGTTATTTATGCCAATCTGTGCCCGCGCTGTCGCCAGTGAGCCAAAAATTTAGAGGCTTGGTTCCCGCATTTGTAAAATAAAAGCACGTCGCGGCTTGCGGGACTCTAACGGCTATTTTTCCAACAAAATCCGTAACATACGCCGAAGCGGCTCGGCGGCGCCCCATAACAACTGGTCACCGACTGTAAACGCACTTAGATACTCTGGTCCCATTACCAGCTTGCGCAAACGGCCCACCGGGATGTGCATATTGCCCGTCACGGCGACTGGCGTTAGCTCACGAACACTGCACTCGCGATCATTGGGAATGACGCGCACCCATTCATTATCGTGGGCGATGATAGCCTCGATGTCGGCCAGAGGCACATCACGTTTCAATTTAATCGTCAACGCCTGGCTATGGCAACGCATTGCGCCGACACGCACGCACAAGCTGTCAATCGGTGTTGCGGCCATCTCAAACCCTGGGCCGCGACCCAAAATTTTGTTGGTTTCGGCCATGCCTTTCCATTCTTCCAGCGACATCCCGGTTCGCATATCCTTATCGATCCACGGGATAAGACTGCCGCCCAGCGGCGCGCCGAAATTCTGCGTTTGCTCGGCGGTGAACGCATGCTGTTTTGCCAGCACCTTGCGGTCTATTTCCAGAATCGCCGAATGTGGATCATCAAGCAACGATTTCACCTCTGCGTGCAACGCACCATACTGGGTCAACAATTCGCGCATGTGCGTGGCGCCGCCGCCCGACGCCGCCTGATAAGTCATCGACGTCATCCATTCGATCAAATCAGCTTTGAACAGTCCGCTTAGGCCAATCAACATACAACTCACGGTGCAATTCCCACCGATGTAATCTTTCACACCTTTTGATAAGGCACTCTTGATCACGGGCATATTCACCGGATCAAGAACAATCACCGCGTCATCATTCATGCGCAGTGTTTTCGCCGCATCAATCCAATAACCTTTCCAGCCCGCGCTGCGTAATTGCGGATAAATTTCGGTCGTATATTCACCGCCCTGACAGGTAATCACCACATCCATTAACTTGAGCGCATCAATATCCTTGGCGCTTTTCAAAGGCGCGCCCTGCGCCTCGACGGGAGCGGTGCCGCCCACATTTGAAGTCGTGAAAAAAAGCGGCTCAATCAACGCGAAATCATTTTCTGTGCGCATCCGATCCATCAATACCGATCCCACCATGCCACGCCAGCCAACCAATCCTACTTTCAACATTTTTTCCGCTCTTAAATTTACATAATTAAATATCAAACTCTAAGCACAGTGGGCCGTTTGAGTCGAAAATGCTTGATGATGCTCGTTAGCCGAAGTGCTTCGAATTTTCTTCTGGCTGGCTGCAGCCGAAGGCTGGCAAATACGCTGCGATACACATCAAGCATTTGAAAACCGATGGCGCGGATCGCCTCATTCGCGATCCGGACGCTTCGCCCCGCGTATGACTACAGGAAAGAAACCACCGCATCGCCCATCTGCTGCGTACTTGCTTTCATTTCATTTACGTTCGCAATATCGCCAGTACGCAGCCCCGACGCCAGCGCTTTTCGCACCGCAGTCTCAATTCTGGCCGCCACATCCGGCAGATTAAACGTGTAGCGCATCATCATCGCCGCCGATAAAATTTGTGCCAGCGGATTAGCGATACCCCTGCCTGCAATATCAGGCGCAGAGCCATGAATTGGCTCGTACAAACCCTTGCCACTCGCGTCGAGCGAAGCCGACGGCAGCATGCCAATCGAGCCCGTTAACATCGAAGCCTCATCGGACAAAATATCGCCAAACATATTGCCCGCCACCATCACATCAAATTGTTTGGGATTGCGGATTAGCTGCATCGCGGCGTTGTCTACCAGCATGTGCGTCAGCTCTACATCAGGATATTCCGGCGCGATCTCAATCGCGATATCGCGCCACAATTGCATCGCTTCCAACACATTCATTTTGTCGATGGAGCATAAACGCTTATTTCTCTGGCGAGCCGTCTTGAAACCAACATGAATAATGCGGCGAATTTGTGCTTCGGTGTAATGCATGGTGTTGATACCGATGCGATTTCCCACTTCGCCGTTCACGCCTTTGTCGCCCGTAATGCTACGCGGCTCGCCGAAATAAATATCGCCTGTCAGCTCACGAATAATCATGATGTCGAGGCCAGCGATGATTTCCGGCTTCAAGGTTGACGCATCAGCGAGTTCGGGAAACACATTCGCAGGACGCAAATTTGCAAAAAAATCGCACTCTTTGCGCAATCCCAGAATCCCTTTTTCAGGGCGATGTTCGCGCGACAGCGTGTCGTATTTCGGGCCACCGACTGCGCCGAATAGCACCGCATCTGATTGTTGCGCTAGCTGTAAGGTCGCCGCAGGAAGAGGATGCCCATGTACGTCATAAGCAGCCCCGCCCACGAGCGCCGATTCCGTCTCAATTTTCAATCCACCACGGCGCAAGACATCTAGCACTTTCAGCGCTTCCGCCATAATTTCAGGGCCAATGCCGTCCCCCGCTAAAACTGCAATTTTCATTTTTATTTTTCTAAAGTTAATTAAAAATCCACGGCTCAGCGCGAGCGCGCGTGGCCTCGTACGCCTTAATTTTGTCGACGTGGCGCATCGACAAACCAATATCGTCCCAGCCGTTCAGCAAACACTCTTTGCGATGACCTTCAACCTGAAATTTGTATGCAAAGTTGCCAACCCCGGCACCAGGAACTTCAACCGCTTGGCGCTCCAAATCCACCCGCAATTTCATGCCTGGTGTGGCAAGCACCACATTAAAAAGATGATCGATTTCTGCCTCGCTCAACACCACCGGCAACAAACCATTTTTAAAACAATTGTTGTAAAAAATATCGGCAAATGACGGGGCAACAATCGCTTTAAATCCAAATTGCTGTAGCGCCCACGGCGCATGTTCGCGCGATGAACCGCAACCAAAATTTTTCCGCGCCAGCAAAATCGTTGCACCCAGATAACGCGATTGATTCAGCACAAAGTTCGGATTCAATGGACGCTTGGAATTGTCGGCACCGGGCTCGCCATGATCCATATAGCGCAACTCATCAAACAAATTCGGCCCGAAACCGGAACGCTGAATTGATTTCAAAAATTGCTTCGGAATAATCGCGTCAGTATCGACGTTGGCACGATCCATCGGCGCGACTAAACCCAAATGCTCACGAAACTGTTCCATATCTTTTCCTTGAACTTCTTTAACTCTGGCGTCTCCGCGAAAGCGGAAACGAAGATATCCAATATTTTTATCAGAAAACCCTAACAAGGACGTCCCGTTCAAGCCAAAACCACCTCAAACCCCGCCCCAATAATAAAGAAAAATCTATAAAACCGTGCGCACATCCGCAAATCGCCCCGCAATCGCGGCTGCCGCCGCCATCTCCGGACTCACCAAATGGGTTCTGCCACCCGCCCCTTGGCGACCTTCAAAATTGCGATTTGACGTTGATGCGCATCGCTCACCCGGCGACAGGCGATCATCGTTCATGCCCAAGCACATTGAACAACCCGGCTCACGCCATTCAAATCCGGCGCTTAAAAAAATCTTGTCCAGCCCTTCGGCTTCGGCCTGACGTTTTACCAGCCCTGACCCCGGCACCACCATCGCTAACTTCACGTTATGCGCAATGTGTCGCCCGCGCACCACGCCAGCCGCCGCGCGCAAATCTTCAATACGCGAATTGGTGCAGCTGCCAATAAAAACCTTATCGATTTTGATTTGCTCAATCGGGGTGCCCGGATTCAGTCCCATGTATTGCAGCGCGCGCTCCATCGCCTCGCGCTTGACGGGGTCAGACTCCTTATTCGGCTCCGGCACATTGCCATCAATTGCGACCACCATTTCGGGCGAAGTCCCCCACGTGACCTGCGGTTTGATTAATGCTGCATCCAGTTCGACCACATAATTAAATTCAGCGCCCGCGTCACTATTTAATGTTTTCCAATACGCCGCCGCCTGCTCAAACATCTCACCCTGGGGCGCGTAGGGCCGTCCGCGCAAATACGCAATCGTCTTTTCGTCCGCGCCAATCATGCCCGCTCGCGCGCCCGCCTCAATCGCCATATTGCACACCGTCATGCGGCCTTCAACCGATAACGCGCGAATCGCCGACCCTGCAAATTCAATCGCGAAACCGGTGCCGCCCGCGGTGCCAATTTTGCCAATAATCGCGAGCACAATATCTTTGGCAGTCACGCCGCGACCGACTTGGCCTTCGACTTTTATCAGCAGCGATTTCGATTTTTTTGTGACCAAACATTGCGTTGCCATCACATGCTCGACCTCGGACGTGCCAATGCCGAACGCCAAAGCGGCAAACGCGCCATGCGTGGAAGTATGCGAATCGCCACAAACGACCGTCATGCCCGGCAACGTCGCACCCTGCTCCGGACCAATCACATGAACGATGCCCTGC
Source organism: Burkholderiales bacterium (assembly GCA_043784585.1). Taxonomy (GTDB): domain Bacteria; phylum Pseudomonadota; class Gammaproteobacteria; order Burkholderiales; family Usitatibacteraceae; genus UKL13-2. The sequence goes on along the minus strand of JAYVYF010000044.1, from coordinate 2,224 downwards.
CGGGCATCGTTCATGGGAAAATAATCTTTCACGCCAAATTTTTCAATGTTTTTATCCAGCGTTTCCACCTGCAGCCGCGAAATCGGGTCAGCTATGCCGTTTTTACGCGAAGTCGTCGGCACATTGTGATCCGCAGTCGCCACAATCGACTTAAGCCGCCAAGGTTTCCGCCCCGCAATCGTAAGTCCCTCGAACGCCTGCGGGCTGGTGACTTCATGCACCAAATGCCGGTCGATATAAATCAGCGCCGTGCCATCCGATTCTTCGTGAATCAGATGCGTTTGCCAGAGTTTGTCGTAAAGCGTTTGCGCCATGATTTTTCCGAGAGCGTTTTATTTGGTTTAGCTCTTGATTATAGCGCCGTGGGGGAAATTGGCGCAGTGCAATATGGGAGCGCGCTTTAGCAAGATCGATAATTTTCACTAGCTCGCTGGCATTGTTGTGCAATTAAATGCAGCGCAGTAAAAATGCAGCTCGTCAAACTCGAATAAAGTAACCTTTGGTCTGATCTATTAGCATTTCATAAACCGTAACCAACATAACCAACACCACACGCCCCATGAATTACGCGGCCCCGAAAGCGGAATCCCCAAGCACGTTAGAGATGGGCCAGGCATTTTTCAGATGTGTGTGATACGCGGGACTTCCAAGATAAGATCATGAAAAAGTCAGACGCGGGCGAAGGTTTATCTGTATCGGAGCTAATTTCGGCGAGAATTGCCGACTTGGGCGACTGGCGCGGAGAAGCCCTGAAGCGAATGCGCAAGCTCATCAAGGAAGCAGATCCCGACGTCGTCGAGCAGCGGAAATGGATGGGCACGCCGGTTTTCTCCCATGACGGGATTATCTGCACGGGCGAATCCTACAAGGATAAAGTGAAGCTGACCTTCGCTAAGGGCGCGGCTCTAAAAGATCCTGCTGGCCTTTTCAATTTGAGCCTCGACGGCAACGTACGCCGGGCGATCAACATCTTTGCGAGAGCAGAAATTGATGCATCGGCTTTCAAGGCGCTCATTCGCGAGGCGGTCGCCCTAAATAGTTTCCGCAAGTCGAAAGCGCTAAAAAAAGCAAAGTCCTAGTCCACTATGGTAACCAATATGTCCACCACCGCCCTCCTCGTGATCGATATTCAGCGCGGCGCATTTGATGGGGTGCGCTGTCCGCCCATACATGGTCCGACTGAACTCGTTGCGAATGCTTCATTGCTCATTGCAGCGGCTCGTGATGCGGGATCGCCTACTGTCTTTGTTCAACATTGCGACGTAGCCGGTGCGCCGTTTGAAGAGGGAACACCGCATTGGGAATTGCATGAGCAGCTTGTTCCCAATGTAGGTGAGACCATTATCAAAAAGTACGCCTCCAGCGCATTTGAAAACACGCTGCTTGGCGAAACGCTCGAGCGGCTTAAGATTAATGATGTGATTCTGTGCGGCCTGCAAAGCGAATTTTGCGTTCGCAATACCGTCAATGCCGCAATCGATCGCGGCTACAACGTACGCCTCGCCCAAGATGGCCACGGCACTTGGCCGTCCGGCGGGCAATCATCTGAAGTAATTTCGGAAAACGTGAATAAAGAGTTGGCAGCGCGGGGCGCGATAGTGGCGTCGACGGCTGATTTGGCAGCGATGCTCCGTGCCGGGCGCATGAATTAAAGCTCGATAATGAACATCAAAGCGTGAACGGCTAGCGCCGCCGAACCTACTCGCTTTTCCTAGCAACCGCGGGTATTCTCGGCCACTTGTGCTTGAAGAGACCCGCCAATACTAGAGTTTCTGCGCCTCCCGCTCATAAGCAATGTGGCCCGCCACATAAGTCGCCTTGGTCGCACGATCATCGGCCATCGTCATTTGCACGGCCAGCACTTCGTCAATTGATTGGCAAAACTTCATGCGAAATTCAATCATGGCGGTCGATTTCAAATCGAGTACAACCATGTCGGCGTCGCCGCCTTTTTGCAAAGAGCCGATTTTATTTTCGAGATGTAACGCTTCGGCCGCACCCCGGGTGGCAAGGTAATAGGCATCGGCTGCGCATAGCGATTGGCCGCAAAGTTCGCCGATTTTATAAGCTTCGCCCATGGTACGCAGCGGCGAAATGCTAGTGCCCGCGCCAATATCGGAGCCGAGGCCCACGCGCACCAGGCGCTGCTTGCTTTTCGGGTCGCCAAATTTAAATAAGCCTGAGCCTAAAAATTCATTTGAGGTTGGACAATGCGCAACCGCAG
>JAYVYF010000043.1:0-8243 GCA_043784585.1 Burkholderiales bacterium | reverse complement strand
ACAAGCGGTGGAAGTGATGCGGGCGCAGTGATGGATTGGTTCGTCGGTTGGCTAATTGGCATCAAAACTCCAGCATTGGCGGTCATTTCAGGGCTTTTTTGGCTGGAACCGCTCTCCTATAGCGGGTTTATGAAATAAAAAACGATTAAAAATACATGCGAGCATCGGTGTTGGCTGCATCAGGAAGACAAGGCTAAACATCCATGATTCATTGCGGCGCGCTTTGCCTGGAAAATAGCGCGCCGTAGATTCAAGCGCTAATCAACTTCAAATTAAACGCCCTCTCCGTCAGCCATACCAGCGCGATCAGCAGCGTCAGAATCGATCCGCCGACAAATATAGCCTTGCGGTAAAACGCGGTGTTTCTCAGCAAGTACGCGAACGGCAAAAATGCGGCGACGATAGCCAACTGGCCGGTTTCAACGCCGACATTAAAGCCCAACAGCGAAAGCACCAGCGCGTCTTTGGGCAGGCCTAATTCAGTAAGCACACTGGCGAACCCAAAACCATGAATGAGGCCAAAGGTGAACGCCACCAGCCAGCGTTTGCGCTCTACCAGCGGAAACAGGTTATTCGCTGCCGCCAACACCACCGAGGCGGCGATGGCGGATTCCACCCAGCGTGAGGGCAGCGAGACAATTTGCAGCGCTGCGAGCGTAAGCGTGATTGAATGCGCAACGGTAAACGCGGTGACCACCCACAGCACTTCGGATAATGCCACGCGAAACGTCGCCACGCCGATCCAGTGTCGCGGCGTTTTCAAACCCGCGCTGGATTTGACAACCGGGAGCACCAACACAGCGGGTAACAGTAACGACAGCAAAAACAGGATGTGATCAAAGCCGATCCAGATATGCCATACGCCTTCCACCAGATACTGGCCGAACTGTGCCAGCCGCGAGGTTTCACCGGCCTTGATGGTGAGCACGCCGGTGTCGGGTGCCATGACGGCGGTGTGCGGCACACCATCCAGATCGAGGCGCAGCAGGCCACGATGTAGCGCATCGATATCAAACAGCAAGCGGTAATTGAGCTCCAGCGCCTGCGTGCTGCCGGGGCAGATGCCGGTCAGCTTGAGCACCGCATAGGTGCCGTCGGTATGGCTATCGATAAGGTGTTTAGCAACGCCAATCCTGCAATCACCGCCGCGCTGTATTGATAGCCGGCCCAGCGCCCAGGCAGCGATGTCGGCATGGCGGGTACGCACCTCATTCCAGGTGATGTCGCCGTCGCCATTGGTATCCAGCCCGATGGCGAAATCGATATCACGCAGCGCAATGTCCCACTGACCGGTGACGTTCTTGCCGCTCACATTCAGCACCAAGTAGCTGTCGCTGGCCTTGTGGGCAATGGCGGGCGCGGCATACCAGGCGCTGAGCATGAGCACAACGCAGAACAAACGGCGCAGCGCCATCAAGGCTTTACCGCCGGTTTAGGCTCGGTCGATTTAGCATCGAGCATTGAGCGAGGCATTGTTGCGCGGTTAGCCGATGCTGCGCCCAGCTGGCGAAAACGCGCGTCTTCAAAGCCGCTGGATTGCAGCCAGGCACGCACCGGCTCTGCCGCGGCGGCATCGCTCATGGCAATGGCGGCTTCCAGCAGCGGTCTGGCGTCGCGCGGCTCGCGCTGCACGGTGTAATTGGCGGCAGCCACTACAAGTGAAGCCGCCGGATTATTCGCCAGCTGCAATTCAAAACGCGCCTCTTCGGCCCGATGGGTGGTGTCGCCGCGCATTCTGGCGGCGGCAAACCGATCCGCCAGTGCTTGCACATGCGCTTTGGCAGCCGGTAATTTAAGCGCGGTTTCGGCGAGCGCCAAACGCAGCAACAGGCCGTCTGAAGCCTCCCAGGTGGCAAGCCATTTCACAACTTCGGCGGGTCGCTTTTGATCGAGCAAAAAATCGCTCCAGGCTGCCAGCAAATAGCCATCGTCGATACCCAGCGCGAGCGCGTCGCGATAAAACTTTTCGGCTTTTGCGGGCTGACCGCGCCAGGCAGAAACCTCGCCCAAACGCGTGAGCAACCAAAGTCGATTGCCGGTATCCTGCGTATCTTCCAGCGCACGCTGCAATGCATCAGACCCGGCTCCCAGCTGGCCGCCATAGGCGCGTGCCAGGCCAATGCAAGCACCGTAGAGCGTGGCGCGACCGAGTGTTTGAAGCGCATCGCATTCAATTTTAGCGGCGGCGTAATTGGCCTGCACCAGAAAAATTGCGCCGCGCCAGGCATGGGCAGAGGCAAACTTCGGATCAGCCTTCAGCGCGCTTTTAAAGTCGGCAAGCGCACCATCAAAATCATGCCGATATTGCTTGAGCTGCCCGCGCATTGACAACACGGCAGGCGCTCGACTCTGGGCAAATGGCAGCATTACGGCATCAGCATAGCCAATGTAACGCGGGTCGCCACGAGCTGCCGCCAGATCAAAATAACGCTCAGCCAACTGTGTTGCGGGCATCGGATCCGGCAGGGGATCGCTGGCCGCCCGCATCACCGCCGCGCGCAAGCTCGCCAGTTCGCGCGCCGTGGTGTCGCCAGGCCGCATCGGTAAATGCTCCAGCACCTCGGCGCCGTCGGTCGGCACGCGTGGCGCGGCCGTCGCGGGTCGCGGCGACAGGATCGACCAAGCTGCCAATACCAGAAAGCCCAAAGCTGAAAAGCTTAAAACTAAAACCTTCTTTACTTTAACGTTTAAATACATAGCTTTAACCGAGTGACTTATAGACATATTTACAGTAAAGTAATGCCAGCGTTTATCTTAAACGTTCAATTTCAACCCACCTATGAGTCTATAAATGAAAAAATTATTGTCGATTTTGATCGCAGCTTCGTTCGCAACCATTTCCGCAACTGCATTTGCAGCAGCCCATGGCGGCGCTCCTAAAGATGCTGACATGAAGAAGATGGAAGAAAAGATGGAAGCCTGCAAAAAGATGGATGCAAAAACAGCCGACGACAAAATGAAAGCTGAATGCAAGAAGATGATGGACGAAAAAAAGATGATGGATGAAAAGAAACCAGCAGCGCCCATGAAGTAATTAGACGTTATGTATTGATTCATTTCAATACTGCGTTGCAAAAAAATCGGGCCTCGCGCCCGATTTTTTATTTGAATCAAAATAATGAGACCCCGTTCAGCTAAGATTGATCTGAATAATACAGCTCTCGCTTTGGTTGAAAGCGCTAAAAAGCCGCGAGTTAACTGTTGCGCAATAGCTATTTCGGAAAGAGTCTTTCAACTACGCATTTTTCAACACCACACTCTATAACACCGTAACCAAATACCCTAGCATTACAAATACCTTAACCGCACAAAACAAGAAACCACGGAATGCAAAAAGAAACCAAAGAACGTCCGATGCGCGCTGTTGTTGCCGCTGTGCATCTGTCGAGCATCAGCGATATTGAGTTTGAATCGTCGCTCAACGAATTGCGCGAACTGGCCAAAACGCTAGGCTATGTGGTTGTCGGGACGTTCATACAAAAGCGCGCCAACTTCGATACCGCCGCCTATTTGGGCATCGGCAAGCGGCAGGAGATACGCCAGTTTGTGGAGGACGGCACTGATTTTGATGATGTCACGGGCCACCCACCCGATCCGTTCGCCACATCTGATGCAGCCGATCAGCAAGGCGGCACAAAAAACCTACCCCCTAAAAGCGGCGCGGCAAAAGCGAAAGCTGCGGCACAATTGGCTGCCGACCCTGATACGCGTCGTGTCGATGTCATCCTGATCGATCATGAGGTATCGCCTTCACAGGCCCGCAATCTCGAAATAGAAGTCGGTTGTGAGGTGATGGATCGCACCATGGTCATCCTTGAGATATTCCACCGTCACGCCAGCTCGCGGGCAGCGCGGGCACAGGTGGAGATTGCGCGGCTGGGCTATATGTCGCCGAGGCTACGCGAGGCGGCAAAACTGGCGGGTTCGGGTGGACGGCAGCGTAGCGGCACGGGCGGTCGCGGCGCCGGCGAGACCCATGCCGCGCTGGATCGCCAAAAAATCCGTAATCGCATTGCTGAACTAGAAGTAGAAATCGCCGCGATGGATGCCGAGCGTCAGACCCAGCGGGCGCGGCGTCAGGCAAACCAGGGCGGCCAGGCTGGAAGCCAAGGGCTGGCGCGGGTCGCGCTGGTCGGCTATACCAATGCAGGCAAGTCCACACTGATGCGCGCGCTGACCGGTAGCGAGGTGCTGGTGGCAAACAAATTATTTGCCACACTCGACACCACCGTGCGCGCGCTGCATCCTGAAACGGTGCCGCGCGTGTTGGTAAGCGACACGGTGGGTTTCATCAAAAATCTGCCGCATGATCTGGTGGCGTCGTTTAAATCGACGCTGGAGGAAGCCGCCGAGTCGTCCCTGCTGCTCCACGTGATTGATGCGAGTGATCCTGGTTTTCAACGCCATCTGCTGGTGACCGATAGTGTGCTGGCTGAAATTGGCGCTGAAGCTGTACCGAGAATCCGCGTATTTAACAAGATTGATATGGTCGGCGATGCCGTTGCACAGGCCGATCGTGAGGTTACGTTGCGCGCGCACTACCCGGATTGCATCGTGATGAGCGCGCGTCGCGAAAATGATGTTGCAAAAATTCATACCGCGATCTGCGCGTTTTTCCAACGCGGCTTGGTAGAGGCGGAATTATTTCTGCCGTGGTCGGCGCAGCAACTACGCGGCAAAATCTTTGCGAATTGCGAAGTGCTGGAAGAGCGCGCCGACAACGACGGCGCATTTCTGCGGGTTCGCGGTGAGGCTACCACGATAGAGAGTTTGCAGGATCAGGTGGTGACGAAGCCCACGCCTGCGAAGTAAATTTCTGACGATTCTGAAATCGGCAAGGCAGCGCTGATATGAGCCGACATGTTCAGGCGAAAGCACGAATGCGCCCCAAACGGCAAGCTGGACGGGCACTTTGAAATTACAGTGCACGCCGCTTTAGAGCACCTTCCAGCGCGGCGATGGTATCCGCCAAGTTGAGCGTCGCGTCGGCTAGGTACTGTTTTATAGGCAGCTTTGCACCACGCTTAAAGACACGACTATCGAGCGTGCGCGTTTCATCACGCAGCACCTCGATATTCATTTCGATGCCAAATTTTTGAAACACCGGCTCGAGCTCAAAGTGACGCTTCAACAAATCCTGTCGGGTGCGCTGATAGGCATGTTCGCAGACTTGTTTGCGGGTGGCGTAACTGAACAAATTGGTGAAAAACATTTCGGCATCATCAGACGCAGGCTCGAATAAAACCACGCTCGCTTCTTTGTATTTGTTGAGATATTTTTCAAGGCCGACGTGCATGCGCGAGTGAATCATGGTGCGAAATGTTTGCGAAAGCACGGCCGGTAAACCACCATCAACCAGCTTTTTGATGTGTGCGTGTCTATTGCCTGCACGGCGTTTGGCGGCATCAGCGTCGAAGGGTACGAGTGGATTAACACACAACACTAATTCGGCACCATCTTCGAGGGCCAGTGAAGCGTTGAGGGTTTTTTTCAGCGCGCCGTCTACAAAATAATGACCGTCAATTTCTACCGGCGGAAATAGCCCCGGCAGTGCAGCGCTAGCCTGTACGGCTTTTGAAATAGGCACATGATCAAAACCGGGCGCACCAAAGGTAACTGCTTTACCAGTATCAAGGTCGACGGCCACCGAATAAAGCTTGTGTTTTAGTTTGCGGAAATCATTGGTCCGACCCGATTGGCTGAACATCTCACTCAGAAATTCCGAGATCGCGTCGTTATCGAATATACCGGCGGGAATAGCGCGAAACAGACTTGCAAACGCTTCGATAGGCGTGCGCTTGAATGGATCAGCAAGCAACCGCACAACTCCGTTCAATGCCAGTCCTGGAACACTCTTGGCCCGACGGAAATATTCGTTGAATGCGGGGCGCAAAAAAAGTTCCGGCTTAAGCGCGCCGCTACGCGCCGCCGTGTTTTCGTTATCAATAAACATCCGATAAATATCGGCAGGCGTGAACTGATTGGCGAGCGCGGCCGTAATAAAGCTGCCCGCAGAAACGCCCACATAAATATCCATATCATTCAGATCGAGGCCATCAAGTGCCTCGTCTAGCGCCATCAAGACGCCAATTTCGTACATCGCGCCGAGCGGACCGCCGCCTGCCAGCGCCAACGCTATTTTTCTCTTCGCATAGGTGCAGGCAGGCGGCGATATTTTTGAAATTTTCGCCGCGCGAGCGCGCTGGGATGAAATCAGACGCGCCACGTTGATCAGTATTTCGCTGGCAAAGTAAGTCGCAATTACCAGGCTTCAAGTCTGCTATTAAATCCGCACTGAACGCTTATTTAATTGATTGAGCGCTTTTTGCAAATCCGCCATGCGAGCTTGTAGCTCGCGAACATCGGCGCTTGATGGAATACCGAACGTATTAAGGGTTTTGGCGACGCGCGTTTCAAACACATGCTCTAACTGCACTACGCCTTCTTTGGCGGAGGCCATCGTAGTCGCGAGCGTACGCTCAACATTGGCTTTAAATGAACTCTCCTGCTTCTTGGCAAATGCGGCGACTTCCTTTGCGGCATCGCGCGCTTTGGCTTCAGCGGCGCTGACGGTTTCGGTTTGAACTTTTTTGCCTTCGCGTACATAGGCATTGGCTTTTTTGGCAAGCGCACTCGCCGCTTCGGTGGTCATCTCGGAAATGCGCTGCGCTTCAGTGGTCAACCGGTCATAGGCCTTGACCGCTTCGCTTTGCATCCGGGTCGCCGCCCCGAGGCTCGCCAAATACACTTTACGGGTGCTTGATGATGCAGAAGATGCGGAGGTGGCGCGCCTGGCTTGAGATTTTGTTGCGACTTTTTTTGCGACAATTTTTTTCGGTGCTGCGCGAGTGGTTTTTTTTGCGATAACGGCCATAAGAATTCTCCAATAAATGGTTTTTTCGAGAAGCACTCACGGCACGCCACCAACTGGCGAAGGTGACACTTCTTATGATCAAATATAGAGTCCTCCTTTAGAGCAAACACACTAAAGCGGCCGAGAAAATAATGCGTCTTCGAATGTGCCTGAGCGCTAAACCCTATCAAATCACCGGCGATTGCGATAACATCCAAGCTAATTTCACACAGAAATTTTGCCTCAATTGATCGTCGATTAAATGCACATAAGTTTTGCGCTGATTCATCGCAAAGCATTAAGACGCATCGAAGACACAGGCGAAAACAATAATGAAAACGCCACACAAGCTTGATAAATATCTCGGCACGCTCTGGCGCTACCGGGATTTCCGCATGCTTTGGTTGTCACTGACGATCACGCATTTTGGCGGACAGGTTACGTTTCTCGCATTGCCGTTGACGGCTGCGATCTTGCTCAACGCCTCGCCGATTGAAATGGGTATCTTAACGGCGGTTGAAGTGCTGCCTTATACCTTGTTTGGCCTCTTTACCGGCGTCTTGGTGGATCGTTCGCGCAAGCTGCCGCTGATTATCGTGGCAGATATCGGGCGCGGCCTTGCGCTGCTCACGATTCCAATTGCGTCCTGGTTTCACCTGTTATCGATGCCGATTTTATACGTGGCGGGCTTTTTGGTCGGCACCGGCGGCATCATCGGCTGGTCCGCATATCAAGTGTTCATGGCCGAACGCGTGGGCCGCGACCAGCTGGTAGAAGCAAATTCGCGAATAGCGTTATCAGACTCCGCCGCACAATTGGTCGGGCCTGGTCTGGCGGGCATGACCATCCATGCGCTTACCGCGCCGTTCGCGATTTTGCTTGATGCGATGTCGTTTTTCGCGTCTGCCCTGATGCTGCGCAGCATTACACCTTTGGCCAGTGATGCGCCAAAGCTAAAAGGCAAATCACTCTCATTGCAGAGCATTTGGGTCGACGCAAAAGAAGGCCTCGCCATGATTTGGAGCACACCGATTCTGCGCTCAATCGCGTTCAGCCTGATGATGTGGAACATACTGAAGCATGTGTATCTGGCAATTTTGATTTTATTCGCAACTCGCGAGCTACAACTTTCGCCAGGCCAAATTGGCGTCCTGTTCATGCTCGCCGGGTTCGGATTCCTGCTCGCATCCTCGACTTGCCAATGGCTAAACCGTTGCTATGGGGTCGGGCCAATTATGTTGTTTGGCTTGTCGTTGAGCGGCATTTCCTGGCTACTGGTGGCGACCGTATCAGCGGAAAAATTGACAATGCTGCATTTTGGATCTGCGTTGTTTGCCTTCGATTTTGGCGCCATGTTATTTTTCATCAACTACCTCACGCTGCGTCAAGC